>JANOKO010000108.1:0-2753 GCA_031419335.1 Planctomycetota bacterium | reverse complement strand
CCAGGGCAACTCGCAAATTGATAAGGGGTCAACAACCAGCGATCCGGTGTCACTCAGCAGCAGTCCATTCCCCTTAACGACAGTGTATCGCCTTGGTCTTGTGCCAAGCGTTACTAGACCCCCAGCGATCACACTCGACATGAATCTGACAACTCACGTGAACAGAGAACCCGCCCTTTGTGCATCGCAAGATATCACCCACCAGAGTCGAAGTGCGGAGTCTGCTGGATCGCACAACTCTCCTCAACCCACTCCTTCGCAGGGACCGATGCTGCTCGGCTGGACGCGGCGGGCCATTTCAGCGAGGCTCACTCCCGTTGGTCGGACTGGCTCAATGGGGGTGGGGGCGAGGACTTCTTCTAGGGTCGGCGTCGGTTCTGGGGGTACGAAGGGGAGAGGTTCCGGTGCGGAGACATACGGTGTTTCGCTGGCCACGGCCAGGGTCTCCGAGATCATCGATTCCTCTGGTGCAGCTCGTGCAATCTTGATGGAGTCGACGCTCTCGACCGAGATCTGACTCACGCTGGCAACGATCACATCTTCCGAAACCAGTGGCTGAGCCAGTGGCCCGCGGGTTGGTGGCTTCATCGGCCTAAAGTCGAGCGGCGGCGGGGGGACTGGACGTGACGTATAGGCAGCTGCGCTCTTCAGCGAAGGAACGGCCAACGTGATGCCCCCTCCCTGAGCGAGCGGCCCACGGGTCGGCGGCTTGAGTGGCTTGAAGTCGAGCGGCGGTGGCGGGACCGGTCGACTGCTCCAGTCCGTGGAGGCCGGTGTCTGGGCCACAGCTGCCGGAGTGTCAGTCACGGATGCTGCTATTCCGATGGCGGGTGCATCAAGCGTGTTGGCCTCGTTATTGGTCAGGGGGCTGTCTGCTGATCCCTCAGTCCTTGCAACAGCGGCGGCCTGTGCCAGCGGCCCGCGCGTGGGCGGCTTCATCGGTTTGAAATCGAGAGGCGGTGGGGGGATCGGACGAGTCCACGCTACGACGGGGGCCAGAGCGGCGATGTCCGTGGCTTCGATCGTTGGAGCGGAACTTTCCGTGGGAGCCTCCGCAGCCAGTGCCGCTGCGGCTTGGGCGAGAGGTCCGCGAGTCGGCGGTCGCATCGGCTTGAAGTCGAGCGGCGGGGCCGAGATCGGACGGCTGCTCCAATCGGTCGGAGTCGGGGCGGGTGCATCGACTGAACTGGCCTCTGAGTTGGCCGGTGCCTCCCATGACTGCCCCTCTCCCGGCGCGCGTGGCCCGCGCAGCGGTGGCTTGAGCGGGCGGAAGTCGAGCGTCTTCATGCGGTTGATGAGGGCGGGCGTCAACCCAGTGATCGCCGTCGACTCGTACTCTAGCCGTGCGGAGTCGCCCTGCGAGTCGTCCTCGCGGTAGCTGTCATCGGACTCCACCGGCGTGGTGAGCGTGTCGATGATTTGCCCCGCAGCTGGGCCGCGCGTCGGCGGCTTATTGGGCCGGAAGTCGAGCGGCGGAGCCGGGATACTCGCCTCCAACTCGGCTGCCACGAGAGCCGTCTCGCGCGGCGGACGCGGTCCCTGATACTGATAATACGTGCATTCGATCCTCCCGTTGTAGAGCTTGCGGCGGCGATCGGCGGTCTGCCCGGCCTGCCGCTCGAACATCGGGTGCGATGTGAGACAGTAGAACGACCACGTCGGGTGCATCCGCATAATCTCGCCGAAGTCCTCGTTGAGTTGATCGACGGTGTCGCGGTCTCCCATGCGTTCGCCGTACGGCGGGTTGCAGATCATGCAGCCGTACTCGCGATACTCGTTGAACTCGGCGAACAGCTTGCGTTCGAAGTGAATGTCGGTCCCGACCCCGGCATCGCTGGCATGCTTGCGGGCGAGGCGGATCACCTGCGGGTCCATGTCGGTCGCAATGATGGACATCTCCAGAGGCTTGAGCCGCAAGTCGCGGGCTTCCTTGCGGGCCTCGGTCCAGAGCTTGATTGGCACCTGCGGCCAAGTCTCGGCCACGAAGGAGCGGTCGCCTCCCGGCGGCATGTTGCGGGCGATGAGAGCCGCCTCAATCGGAATCGTGCCGCTGCCGCAGAAGGGGTCGACCAGAATGCGGTCGCGGTTCCAGTAGCTCAGCTGGATCATCGCAGCTGCGAGGGTCTCCTTGAGCGGAGCCTCAGTGGTCATCTGGCGATAGCCGCGCTTGTGCAGCCCCTCGCCCGAGGTGTCAATGGTGAGTAGTGCCCGGTCGTTGAGCAGTGAGATCTCGATGGCGTACTCGGGGCCTTCCTCATCGAACCAAATACGGTTGTGCTTGGTCTTGAGCCGCTCGACGATGGCCTTCTTGACGGCCCGCTGGACGCTGGGTGTGGCGGTCAGCATCGACTTGACTGACTTGGCATAGACCGGGAATTTGGCGTCGACGCCCAACCACTCTTCCCAGGGCATTTCCTTAGTGCGTTCGAAGAGTTGCTCGAAGTCAGGGCAGTGAAACTCACCCATGACGAGCTGCACGCGGTCGGCGGTGCGGAGCCAAAGGTTGGCCTTGCAGATCGCGGAGAGGTCGCCCTTAAAGCGGACGCGCCCATCCTCGACCCGGGTCTCGGTGAATCCGAGTTTCTGGACCTCGCGCTCGACAATCGCTTCGAGTCCAAACGCCGCAGTGGCGATAAGTTCAACCTGTTCCATGATGTCCTAAATTCGTGAGTCGCCGGGATCGATCCCGGCGAGGGAGGGGGAAGCTGTCCGCGATCAGCCGTCAGCTTTCAGCCAGGAGAAAAGGCTATGCC
>JANOKO010000107.1:0-1669 GCA_031419335.1 Planctomycetota bacterium | reverse complement strand
TTTTGCGAGGGTGGCTGAGCGGAAGGCGATCATTACAGAGTGGACCAGCTTTTGGCGAATCGTCTTCATGGAGCCTTGGCCAGTGGCCGCGATACTGGTTTTCTCCGTGCCTCCGTGTCTACGTGGTGAATTTCTTCGGCTGCCAACTTTCGTGACGCTCACACGTGTGGCACTCTGTTTTTTCTTCCTCAGTTGTCAGTCCTCTCACGGGTTGCCAGAATGATTTTCGAGTTTCTGCGGACTTGCACCGGATTTCCGTCATCGGTGGCGACCATTCTTGCGTCCTCTCTCTGAGGAGGGCCGATCGCATGGTTTTGATTGCACCCCAGTGGGAGGGACCGTGTTCTTCATCACGCTGCTCGGTAATGCTCTGTCGAGGAGTACGACTGTGAGGCACACCCTCCAGACAGTGTCGCCTCGTTCTGTGGGTCTGCTACTGACGGTGGCCATGTGCGGGTTGTTTGCGGTTCCGGCTTATGCTCAGGTCCGAGCTGTGCGGCTTGTGAACGGCATTCCACAAATCGATGACGGGACAACCAACACAGCCATCTTAACCGTGGACGAAGCGGTCCAAAACGCGCTCACCGACTTTGAACGACACGCCGAGCGCGGCGATTGGCAGAAAGCGTTTCGCGTGCTGGAGAACCTGCCGCCCGAAAAACGGGTGGGAATGCTCCCCGCCGGGAATGGCTTCATGATCCCCGCTCGGCTTCGACTCTGGAGACTGCTGGTCGAAATGAATGCCGAAGGGCGAGCGGCCTTCCGCCTGTTCAATGAGCCCAAGGCAAAACAACTCTTCGCGACTCTCGCAACCCAACTCGCTGCCAATGATCCACAAGCCCAGGCCACCGCAGGGTTGATTTACGACCTGTATTTCATCACCTCGCACGGGGATGATGCTGCCAACTTACTCGGGGATATCGCCTTTGAGAAAGGGGAGTTCGCCGAAGCCGCCAGCCGCTGGAGGTCGATTATTGATTTCCACCCCGACACGGATCTCTCTGTGCCGCGGATCATGGCCAAAAGTGCGACAGCCTATGTCGGAGCCGGACGGCTCGTCGAGGCTGAGTCACTGTTGGCCCAGCTCCAACAGCGCTATGCCACCGAGCGAGTGATGATCGGCGGACAAGAGCAGTTGGCGGTCGATTACGTGGCCGGAATGCTGGGTAAGTCGGCCGCTGCGGCGCGGGCTGCCAGTGCAGGTACACGCTTCGATCTGCCTGCCGGGGGGGCGCTGCTGCCCGCTTGGAAAGTCCCGTTTCTATCCACGAAGGGACGGACCACACTCAAGTCGGTGACCTCCTCGAATTACTATTACCAGACCGGTCTGGAAACCATGGTCCCCCAACATGCTGCCGATGCGGAGCGGATCTATGTGAACTGGATGGGGATTATCTTTGCCGTCGACATCCAGACAGGCAAGCTCCTGTGGCGCACGGACTCATTTGACAAGCTTCACACTCATTTTAATGAGATGCAGCAAGGTCGAGTCGATCTCGCACAATACGGAATCCAGGTCATTGGTGATCGCGTGCTGACCACAGCAGTCCCGCTGGATCGGCTGAACTACTACCAGCCTCCGCTTCCGCTAACGGCCTGGAACAGCAAGACGGGTGAAAAACAGTGGTCCGTGGGGGGTGAGCAAAATGGTCAACTCAGCTTTCTCGGA
>JANOKO010000106.1:0-9322 GCA_031419335.1 Planctomycetota bacterium | reverse complement strand
AATTGAGCTTCGCCCAGATGTCGAGAAGTGGGTGCAAGTCGATCTTCCACAGAGCCTGATCATTCATGAGATTATCCTGCGACCTGCTCGCGACGACTTCAATGACATCGGAGATGGTTTCGGGTTTCCGACAGAGTATCGCGTTCAAGTCGCTGACGATGCAGCCTTCAAATTGAACGTGAGAACGGTCGCAGAGAAGATAATCAGCCAAGCGGATCTGAACGCTGTGCGGATTCAATTTGATCCGCTATCTGGAATGGCGATTCGTGTCACGGCCTCGAAGCTGGCCTTGAGGTGGAAGGATGATTACATCTTCGCACTCGCCGAGTTAGAGGCACTCGGTGTCGACAACCAAAACGTGGCCTTGCACGCCAGTGTCACTTCGCTTGATTCTATCGAGGCCAGCCCTCGCTGGGGTCGCCAGAATCTCACCGATGGGCTCTTTCCGGGGCCGAATGAGGAAGATGCCAAGGCAGTCGCAGCGGCTCGAGCCGATCGGGCTCATTTGGTCAAAGAGTCGTTGACTCCGGAGGAGCGGGCAGAGTGGTCAAGATTGACGCAAGAATTTCACGACAGCTTCGCTGAATTGATGAGTCACCCCCGTCCCATGGTCGCATATGTCGGTTCGGTCCACACAGGTAGTGGTAATTTTACGGGCACGGGTGCCAACGGCGGCCAGCCTCGTCCGATTTTCCGACTCGCTCGCGGGAGCGTGACCCAACCTCTGGAAGAGGTCGGTCCCGGAGCAATTTCGGCCATTACCGCACTGCCCGCACGCTTCGATCTCCCTCCCGATCACAAGGAAGGTGACCGCCGTGCGACCCTCGCCCACTGGATCAGCTCCCCTGACAACCCGCTGACTTGGCGATCCGCAGTGAACCGCGTGTGGCAGTACCACTTCGGTCGCGGGCTGGTGGAAACCACGAACGACTTCGGCAAGAACGGAGGATTGCCATCTCATCCAGAACTGCTCGACTGGCTGGCGTGCGACCTGCGTGAGCATCAGTCATTGAAGCAATTGCACCGCACGATTGTGCTGAGTGCCACCTATCGCCAGGTCTCAACGATCGATCCCGCCAAGGCCGAAATCGACAGCGACAACCGGCTGCTGTGGCGGATGAATCGCCGCCGTCTGGAGGCCGAGCCGCTGCGCGATAGCGTCCTCGCCACCGCCGGGCTCCTCGACCGCACACTGTACGGCCCCAGCTTTCAGGACTTCGTGATCGAGAAGCCCGAGCACTCGCCACACTTCGAATACCACCTGTACGACCCCGCCAACCCCAAGAGCTTTCGCCGGGCGGTTTACCGGTTCCTCGTGCGGTCGCAACCCGAACCGTTCATGGCCAGCCTCGACTGCGCGGACCCATCGTTGCAGGTCGAACGCCGCAACGAATCGGCATCGCCACTTCAGGCTCTGTCGCTCTGGAACGATGCCTTCATGCTGACGGCGGCACGCTTGGCGGAAGAGAGAGCGAAGCTCTATTCCCAATCACTCGACTACCAAGTGGCCGCTGCTTGGTATGCCTGCTTTTCGCGTCCGATCCCACCGGAAGACCAAAAGTTCCTCACCCACCTGGCGACCGAACACGGCATGAGCAGCGTGTGGCGCGTGTTGTGGAATTCGAATCCGTTCGTATTCGTGGAGTAGGTCGAGTCCTTCGCCTCGGAGGGTCTAACCACGTCGCGAGTTTCACCGGCCCTGACCCGCCAATCGATTTCCCACCTGATCGAGAATTGCCAGTTTTCCACCGAACGTCTTGCGCAGGTTCTCGGGCGTAAAGACCTCGGAGACAGGGCCCGATGCGACTAGTCGCATATTCAAAAGCAGCACATCGTCGAAATACTCGGGAACGGTCTGGAGGTCGTGATGCACGACGAGTGCGGTCTTTCCCTCCGCACGAAGTTCTCGCAACAAGTCGACGATTGCCCGCTCCGTGGCCGCATCGACCCCCGCGAAGGGCTCGTCCATCAGGTAGAGATCGGCACCCTGGACTAGAGCGCGGGCGAGAAACACCCGCTGTTGCTGGCCTCCCGAGAGCTGGCTGATTTGCCGTGCAGAGAAGTCGGCCAGTCCCACTTTGTCGAGTGCTTCCAAGGCCTGGCACTTCCACTTGCGACTCACCGGCCAAAACCAGCCGATCTGGCGATATAATCCCATGGCGACCACATCGAGTGCTGTGACCGGGAAATCCCAATCGACTGATGTCCTCTGTGGGACATATGCGACCCGTTCGCGCTGTTCGCTGTAAGGCCTGCCAAAGAACCGGACCCCACCCGCGACCTTGGGGATCAAGTCGAGTGCCGCTTTGATGAGAGTGCTTTTTCCGGCTCCATTCGGTCCGACGATCGCGGCGAGTCGACCCGGGTGGGCCTTGTAATCAATATCCCACACCACGGGTCGCCTGTGATAGGCAACGGTCATGTCATGCAGGGACAGTGGGGACCATTCCGGATGGTCGTGATTGAGCTGGTCTGGGATGGACATGCAAGTGCGATTCGATCATTACGGTCAGAGGTCGCCGATCATCTGCATCCGACTTTGGAGAGACTCCCTGCGAGCCAACTGCCCGACGAACATCAACTCTATGCCTTGGGACGAGTGTTCGTCCACTCCAGATCGGTTCGCCGCAGACTCCACACCCGGCCCTGCTGTGCGGCAGGGCTAAACGGCCTTCGCAGCCTTCACGAGGTCGACGACTCTGCGCACGCCATCGGCGAGCGGGTACTTTTCGGGGTCAGGCTGGGTGCGGTGCTTGATCTCGACCTCACCGGCAGCCACACCCTTGCCGCCCAGGACAATGCGAATCGGGAACCCGATCAGGTCGGCGTCCTTGAACTTCACTCCGGCCCGGACATCGCGGTCATCGAGCAGCACGTCGACGCCCGCGGCTTGCAGCTCCGTATAGTACCGCTCTGCCACAGCGACGACTTCCGGCTCGTTGACGTTGAGCGGGCAGATGACGACTTCATAGGGGGCGATCGTCATCGGCCAGATCAGGCCGTCGTTGTCGTGACACGTCTCAGCTAGCCCGGCGATGATCCGGTTCACGCCGATCCCATAGCAACCCATGATGATGGGGTGCTTGGTTTCCTTCTCGTCGAGATACCCGGCATCCAGAGCCACGCTGTACTTGGTGCCCAGCTTGAAGACGTGGCCGACCTCAATGCCGTGTACCAGGCCCAGCTTCGCAGCGCACTTGGGGCAGGGGTCATCGGCAGCTGCGTTGCGGAGGTCGAATGTTCTCCAAGTTCCGTCCTCGGCCAACGGCAGCGTCCAGTCGCGACCGTGGCAGACGTTGACGAAGTGGGCGTCGACCTTGTTGGCTCCGGTGACGGCGTTGGCGATGTTGGGTACATCGTGGTCGGCGATGATGTCGCATTTGATCCCGACTGGACCGGCGAACCCAACGGGGGCTGTGGTGACAGCGAGGATCGTGGCCTCATCGGCCAACTCGATCGATGTAGCACCAAGGGCGCGGCGAATCTTGTTCTCGTTGGCGTCATGATCGCCGCGAATGAGGACCGCCACTGGCTTGCCGTCCGCCTTGAAGATCAAGGTCTTAATCATCTTGTGCGGTTTGCACTTGAGCATCTTGCAGACCGCGTCGATACTCCCGGCGGCGGGCGTGGCGATCTCGGTGATCGGCTTCATGTCCGCTTCGGCCATCGCGGTGCTGGCTCGCTGGCGACCCGTCTCGGCTCGCTCGACGTTGGCTCCATAGTTGCAGCCGTCGCACTTGAGGATCGTGTCCTCGCCGTTCCCAGCGGGGATCATGAACTCGTGCGACCCATCGCCACCGATCGGCCCGCTCTCGGCCTCGACCGGGATGTACTTCAGACCGCACCGCGTGAAGATGCGGCAGTAGGCGTCGTACATCGCCTGGTACGCTTCGTTGAGTTGCTCCAGCGAGGTGCTGAAGCTGTAGGCGTCCTTCATCAGGAACTCGCTGGTCCGCAGGATGCCGAACCGCGGACGCTCCTCGTTCCGGAACTTCGTCTGAATCTGGTACAGCGTGATCGGCAGTTGGCGATAGCTGTTGATGTGGCGGGCGACGAGGTCGGTGACGACCTCTTCGTGCGTGGGGCCGAGGGCCATGTGAACCCGCCGGTCGCCGCGCGAGACGTGGACGTTCATCAGGACGTTGCCGAACGCCTTAATGCGCCCCGTCCGCTCGTAGAGGTCGATCGGCGTCAGAGCTGTCATCTGAATCTCGACTCCGCCCGCGCGGTCCATCTCCTGGCGGACGATGTTCGTGGCCTTGTGCAGGGCGCGAAGTCCCAGCGGCAAATACGTATACGCCCCCGCCATCACCTGGCGAATCAACCCGGCCCGTAGCATCAGCCGGTGACTGGGCACCTCGGCGTCCGAGGGGTCTTCCTTCATGGTCGGGATGAATGTCTTCGTCCAACGCACAGCGTGTTCCTTCGTCGGCGACCGATACGGACAGCGGGAATCCCTCACGGGATGGCAGGCAACGGCCCTTTTGCCGGGTCGAGTCGAATTCTAAGTGGCTCGCCCAAAAAGCGAAACCGGTCATGCCAGTACAATTCCTCAGAGAAACCGATCATTTCTCAGAGAGCATCTGAACCGAATGGGGAGTAGCTCGACAATGATCCGCGAATGGTGGACCCCACCCCACACGAGTCGTTCCCTGTCACCAAAGGTCTGCACCCGGCATGATGCGTCGATACGTCCTCATCCGGTGGCGTGTCGATCCATGAGTGCCCGTGATGTCCTACCGATCCTTGAAGCGCCTGATGGGTGAAACCAGCTTGGAACGGAAGTGCCGTTTCCTTCTGGGAAGTTCGCTCATCATTCTCATCTCTGGCAGCTTCTACTGGTACTCCCAGAGGAACCTGACCGTCATTGAAGCCCAATATCGACAGCGGGCGCAGCTGCTCATCTCACAGAATCTGTTTACGACCCACTGGCAGCAAAGCACGGCGGGCAATGCGAGTCTGGTGGAGCAGATCAAGACGCTCTCAAAAGATCTGAAGCCTGTGGAACTTCGCGAGTATCAGTGGAAATTCATTGCTGCCCGTACCGATCAAGCCTCAGCGGAAGATCGTCCCAGCGAAGAGGCCGAGAATGAAGCCCTGCGGCGGCTGGAGAAAGGCGACCCGTACTTTGTCCACGAGGACTCGGACCCGGACTCGGGCGAGCCCACATACCAATACTTTGAACCGATCCGTGCCGGTCAATCGTGCCTTGCCTGTCACGGGGACGCCGTTCCCGTGGAGGCCACACGCCCGGCCAGCGCGTCAAAACGTAAACTGCTCAATTTCCAGATGGGAGAACTGATGGCGGTGGCAAAATTGAGCTTTCCGCTCAGTGAAACACAGGGGGAAATTGCTCGGAACAACGCCTTGCTCATCACTCTTGCCCTGATCACGGGATTCCTGGCCATGACGGTATCGTACCTGATCGTGCGGTACATCATTGTGAAGCCCGTGTTGCACTTGAAGGATGTCTCGGATGCCGTCGCGCACGGCGATCTCGACCAGCGGGCCGACATTCGCACGGGGGATGAGTTCGAGGAATTGAGTCACGCGTACAACCGCATGTTGCGTCATTTGGTCACGACGCAGGACGAGCTGCGCACAGTGAATTCCAGCCTGGATGGTAAGGTCGAGGAACTGGCCAGGGCCAACCTCAGTCTGCATGAGATGAACAAGCTCAAGAATGATTTTCTCGCGACGATGAGTCATGAACTGCGAACGCCACTGAACAGCATTCTGGGGTTCAGCGATGTCTTGTCCGATGCCGACGGACTCAATGATCGTCAGAAGAAATACGTGTGGAACATCCAGACCTCGGGGCGGCATCTGTTGTCGCTCATCAATGACATCCTCGACCTGGCTAAGATCGAAGCGGGCAAGATGGAACTGCACCTTTCGGAGTTTGCGGTATCGGATTTGATCGAGCGGATGTCGAGTGCCATGATGACGTTGGCGGAAAAAAAGAACATCGAACTCACGACACATGTCGATTCCGACCTGCCAATCGTCAAGCAAGACTCGGGGAAGTTGCAGCAGATCCTCTACAACTTACTGTCCAATGCCGTGAAGTTCACACCCGAGGGGGGCCGGGTGAAAGTGCTGGCACTTCGACGAGGCGAGCACCAGTTGGACCTGGTCGTGGCGGATACGGGAATTGGGATTCCGCTTGAAGATCAGACCGTCATTTTCCAGAAATTTCGACAGGGGCGGGCACTCCCGGGACAAGAAGACGGAGCGATAACTCGTGAGTTCGAGGGGACAGGGCTAGGTCTCTCCATTGTGAAGGAGTTATCGCGACTTTTGGGAGGTGAAGTGATCCTGGAGAGTGAATTTGGCAAGGGAAGCACGTTCACCCTGCGAGTGCCGATGCTACTCGAGTCGCTTCGGGACTCGGTGGAATCAGACTCTTCGACACTCCCCCTGGAGCTACGTCGTGTCCGGATGGCTTCTCTGGGAGTGACTCTGGATCGAGACAGACCCGTGAGTGAGTGAGGAACTGCATGAGACTCCCACGTGATGAACTCATCCGATTCAGCACCACCAGACAGACCGCAATTTCAGGATGCGAGTTTCAGAGCGGGGCCACGCCCGGGTGTGAGAGTCCCGTTGGGCGGTGTCGTGAAGACCATGAAACGGGAACCCCCAACGACACACAACAGGCCCAACAGATGCCACTCCGCGATCAAGCCGACACAGTCGCACAGCCGGTGCCTGGACAATTGACCGCAAACTTCGCAGTTCGCGCTATGTGTCACCGCAGAGGGCGCAGGGGTTCGCAGAGGCAAGGCAGGGGCGGCGAAGCCACTGCGGATCAAGTCCTCTGCGAACCTTCGCGTCCTCTGCGGTGAATCCTTGCCGTGAGATCTCGTCGGTGCCGGAGTCGGCTGCCGCGAATCGCGAGACCGGCAAACGGCCCGAGGGCTGTTTCGGGCAAGTCACTGACACTGGCTGCCCGTCACGTTTCCGAAAGCGGTGGCGTGCGGCTTGGACAGCAATCAAAACTGCCGGTACATGGCAATCTGGAACCTCGTGATCGCCTGGGATTGACCCCCGCCATAAAAACTGGCCACACACGTGTGTTATTCAGGACTCCAGTGAGCCTTGTTGATTGCTCGATTACGCGGAATAATCGCACAACACTGTGCCTTCGCTGGACAGTACGGGCGTTTCGGACAATGCAGGGACACATGGCTCAATGCGATCAGGGATACCTCTGTGAGGTCTGTGGTGACGAAGTCGAGTTCGTCGAGGGGAGCGACCTATACCTGCGCTTCATTCTCGGCGAGGTTGAGGCTCGACAACTGTTGTCCACTCCCGAGCGTCACCTCCGCTGCAATCCAGTCGTCGCTCAGTTCATCGTGGATCCGGCCTTTGAGCCCGTGGTTGTAGAGGGGCTGTTTGGGAAGTCTGAACTCGACCCCCAGTCGGTTGTCGTCCGAGAATCGCTCGTGACGCGAGCCTGGCAACGGCTGCAAGCTGTGCGACAACTCGGCATCCCCATCTCCGAATATCCCCTGCCGGAAATCCTCGCACGCCGGGGCGGAACGCACATCCGAGGGGATCGAGACTAGTGCGAGTGGCCCATCGCATGGGCCCGGGCCTTGGCATCCTCGGCTTCCTGGATTTTCCCACAGCGCATGTAGATTACAGAGAGCTGGGTGAAGGAGAACGCCTCATTCGGCAGCAGTTCCACGACCTTGAGGGCGTGGGCAATTGCGTCGTCGAACTTCCCCAGCCGCTGGTTGTAGACCGCCAAGGCGGAATGCGTATCGGTATGGCCCGGCTCGATGGCCAGTACCTCATGCAGCTTGGCCACCGCCCCTTCGAGGTTTCCAGCGTCCTTCAGGCGGATCGCGTCATCATAGATTTCGTGGACGGCAGGCATGCAAGCATTCTCCCAGGCGGGCCAAGGCGATCACCCTCAATGGGTGCAGCATCGCTGACTGGCGGACAGAGGCTTATCATAGTCCCCGATGAGCATCATGGCCAACGGACCAATTCGTGAGCGGCACGGCGCTCGCCTGCGAATCAGAAACGTCGGCAGCGGCCAGTTTCTGCCCCCTCTCCCCCGCAATCGGCTGGATCCTCGGTGAAGGCGTCACTGCGGGGGAGAGGGTTGGGGTGAGGGGGCCGCGCCGCTCGCTCTGAGCCACTCACCCCGGCCCTCTCCCCACAGCCAAGTCCTCGCCGAAAGTCACGCCGCCAGTGGGTGAGGGGGCAGAGAAGATGGGCTGCCGACTTTTCTGACGCGCACACGGCACGGCTGCTAGCCCCGTGCCGCTCACAACAACAGCGACGCTCCACACTCGCCTCGACTGCCTGACCCCATGAGCAGCCTCCCCCTCACCGACTCTCCTTCCCCGCCCCGGTACACTCGCCGGGAGTGGATCGTGCTGGCGGTGATCTGCCTGATCGGAGTGGGACTGCGTTTCTATCGGTTGGACCATCTGGCGATCGAGCATTTCGACGAGGGGGTGTATGCGGCCAATCTGTATGCGGATCTCGATGACTACCGTTATCCGCAGCGGCATCTGTATGCCCCGCCGTTGTTCCCGTTGCTGTGTGAGTTGGCGATCGGCATGGGAGGGACGCCGGACTCAGCGATCTGGGTGAATCTGATCTTTGGGTCGCTAATGGTCCCGCTGGTGTGGGTGGTGGCTCGCGATGGGTTTGGCCCGGTGGCCGCGATTATGGCCGCGACGTTGTGTGCGACCTCGGACTACCACATCTTCTTCTCGCGTTCGGCGCTGACGGATGTGTCGCTCGGTTTCTGGTTACTGCTCTCGGTCTGGCTCGCGGGCAAGGGGATGCGCTCGGGCAGTGGGCTAACGCTCGGCGGAGCTGCGATTTCGGCGGCGCTGGCGTGGTGGACGAAGTACAACGGGTGGCTGGCGGTGGCGATCCCGTTGGGCGGCTGCGCCACACCGAGCTCCCGGGTGATCGCCTCGAACTTGCCGCGGTCCTCCGCCAGATCGATGGCATCGGAAGAGGTACCCAAGATGCGCACTCCCTCCCGCTCGAGGGCCCGGGCCAGGCGCAGTGGTGTCTGACCGCCGAGCTGCACTACCACGCCGATCGGCTGTTCCACCGCGACCACCTCGAGCACATCCTCCAGGGTGAGGGGCTCGAAATAAAGGGCGTCGGAAATATCGAAGTCGGTGGACACCGTCTCCGGGTTGGAGTTCACCATCACCGTGCGGTAACCCATCTCCCGAAAGGCCATGGCCGCCCGCACGCAGCAGTAGTCGAACTCGACTCCCTGCCCGATCCGGTTGGGGCCACTCCCCAGGATCAACACCGTCTGCTCACCGCTCGGGTGAGC
>JANOKO010000105.1:0-1626 GCA_031419335.1 Planctomycetota bacterium | reverse complement strand
GTCGCGTAACTCGAAGCCTGATTATGGGTTTTCGAGTTCGACATCTTGACTTCCCCACCCCGCGAAGAGCTAGCAGGAGCATTGGACCGAGATTTCACAATCACCGAAATCACTCGGCCAGCGAGGCACTCACGATCTCCGCATCGTTTCTCAGGATGATCGACTTGTTCGCAAAGGCGGGGTGCGACCAGACGACTTTTCGCTGCTGTGCGGCCCCCGTGGGCTCGATCAGGTGAGTCCGGCTGAGTTCGTGATATCCCTCTCGGTCGAGCCGGGCGATGATCAGGTCGCCCTTTTCATTCGGGATAAAAAATCGGTCCCCCTGCCGTACCAGAAATGCATTCGCCCAGCGGTCGGATTGTCCGCCGGTCGCTGCGTAAGTCATCCACAGGCGGTCTCCGGTCCGAGCATCAAGACCGCGCAGCTCACCATAACTATCCACGCCAAACACCAGATCCCCATCGAACCAGGGGGTCGGCATGATCGATTGAATGGCGTCTGTTTTCTTTTCGCTTTTCCCCTTCCGCTTCCACACCTCCGACACGCTGCTGCCGTCACTCGACATCTTGAGCAGCACCGCGCCATCATAAAAAGTCGTCAGGAACAGCTCATCTTTGACCTGTCGCGGCATCGGTGTGGTGAGTCCGTAGTTAATCTCCCAGTCGTACGTCCAGATCGGCTTCCCTGTCTCGGGTTCCAAGGCGCTCAGACCAGCTGGGTGGAAGGCCAACAGAATCCGGCGGCCATTGTGCTCGATGATCTGGGGCGGACCATATCCGGGGCCGTGTGCCGTGAAGGAGTCAATCGCCCGCCACAGTTCATTGCCCGTCAGTTTGTCGAACGCGACCACCGTCGATCCCGGACCACCGACGAGACAGATGAGCTTGTTCCCATCGACCAGCGGATGAGATGCAAAGCCCCAGACCGGAGCATTCTTGAGATTGAAGTCTTTGAGAAACTGCTTCGACCAGAGAACCGATCCATCGGCAACATTCAAACAGAACAAGTGACCTTGTGCCCCGAGCGTATACACCCGGTCGCCATCGACCGTGGGCGTGCAGCGGGGACCAGCCGGGTAGCTGACGGTGTAGGGACAATCATATTCGTGAGTCCAGAGAACCTCGCCGTCCACTTCATTCAGGCACAAGACGCGCTCAATGGCTGGGGTGGAACCATCGGCTGGCGGACTGGTCGCGTCGGTCGCAGCTGGCTTGCTCTGCCGATCGGTGACAAACACCTTGTGCCCCGCGACCGCCGGACCGGCATAGCCCCCGCCAATTGGCAACCGCCAGTTGATCTTCGGCCCCTCCGCTGGGAAAACATCGAGAATCCCTGTTTCGCGCCAGACGCCGTCACGCTTGGGGCCCATCCACTGGGGCCAGTCTTCGGCCAGCGATGTTGCCACCAAAGTGAGAAAACATGCGATTCCAATCAGACTGCGCATCATGCCACCATGCTGAGAAAAGGGTCCGCTGACAATGAATACTATCGCCCACCAGATTCGCGATCGCAATGGTCACCCCGCTTCGCTGTCCCACGGGTGGCCGAGTAATGTGTGGGGTGGCCGGGCAGAAGCAAGGTAGGTCAGGCTGTGCCTGAGCGATCAGGTGAAACCTGACCTACCTG
>JANOKO010000104.1:0-10955 GCA_031419335.1 Planctomycetota bacterium | reverse complement strand
ACTGGCTGACCAGTGGGCGGGAGGAGGACAACGACCGGTTGCAGTTCTACCCTCAGTGGTCGGGTCTGCTGAAGCAGATCGTCCTCGTGGATGTCCCGGGTGAAACTGATGAGACGGGGGAGCCGTACGCCGCCAACGAGGCGGAAGCCATCCAATTGGTGACACGGGATCTTATCCCTGGTCTCGATTCGGCCACGCTCCAACGAGAGATACGCTCTGGACATGAGTTCATGCGGCGGGCCATTCTCCTGAACGCGGGAGACGTGATCGCGAATGATGACTGCCAGATCGTGCTTGATTTACTGCGGTCTCAAGAGGTGGCGATACGGCAGGCCGCCATTCGATCACTCCGTGCGGCTGTTGATCCCCGAGCGCTCGACACTCTCGAGGGAATCGTGCGTCGGGGTTCTCGCGAGGACGCAGCGCTCGCGCTCCAGTCAATCAACTCTTCACAACAAGCTCGTGCCCAGGAGATTGCCCTCCGGCTCGCAGCCGATGCCAGCGTGCAGAAGCACATCGGGCTGGTCAGGATCTTACAGACCATTGGAGTCGACAATGATGATCGCTGGCTCCCCGTCATGCAGAGGGCTTTCCAGAATCAGGATCCACTCGTCCGTCTGACCGCCCTGGAGAATCTCCTCCATCTAGGAGTGGAGGACCGGCTCACTCTGCTGGAAACTGCGCTGGTGGACCAGCATGTCCCCGTCCGAGAAATGGCGTTTCAGGCATTAGTCGCACGCCGCTCCGTCGCAGAGCATCCGCTGTTTGTCCGAGAAGCAATGCTCCGACTCCAAACGGGGCGGCACGATCCCCAGACGCTGACAGCCCTCCGCGAAATTCGCGACCCTTCGGTGCTTCCGCAACTGCTGAAATGGATTGATGACCAGCCGGATGAGAGCGGGGAGTTGGTGACTGCCACGGTCGAGATCGGAGGGGTGGCGGTCCTGGATGAGATGGCCCAACGTTTTCCTAAAATTCCTCATGACTATCGCGCCTATCTTCTCCGAGTGTTGTCGACAGCAAAGCACTCCGAAAGTCGTGTTCTGGCAGCGGCTGGATTGTTGGACGACGACGATGACTTCAGTGAATACTGTCGGTCGATCCTCGTGGAACTGGGTGATGCAGAAGCTGTCAATGCATTTGTCGACGCAATTGGAAAATCCAAAAGCTCCTCGCGCCAAGATGAACTCGCCAAATCGCTGGGATTGATCGGTAGCCCGGAAGCGTTCCAATCGCTTCAGGCCCAGCTGGTCAGTCCCGACCCCGCCCGGCAAAAGTCGGCCAAGGCCGCACTCGCGTACCGTCAAATCAATTCCCCTGTGAATGCCTGGATACAGGCCGCCAACAACAGGTCACAGCAGAACGATATCGCAGGGGCCATCCAGCTCCTCGAGATCGCTCGTGAAATCGATGCGGGATCGAGCGGAATCTACAATTCGCTGGGGTTCGCCGAATTGCGTCTCCACAAAGGAGCGGAAGCCAAGTCCAATTTTGAGAAGGCACTCCAACTGTCACCAGAAGACCATAACCCAATGACCGGGATTGCGATTTGCTTGGCCCTGGAGGGGAAGACGGAACAAGCGATCGCGATGGTCGACACGCCGCAACTGATCCACAAGTACCAAGACCAGAAGATCTATCTGTACAATGTCGCGTGTGTGTATGGACGATTGATTGAGCATCTGTTGAAGTCACCGGACTCACCGACGCGGACGCTGACGCTGGACAGCTACCAGGACCGAGCCTTGATCTTCCTGAGATCCTCGATTGAACAGGGCTTTGACGATCTGGAACTTCTCGCGGTCGATCCAGACTTGAACTCTCTGCGTGAGCTTCCCGCCTTCAAAAGGCTGCCCCAACGGATGAGAGACCGTTAACGGGAGTCGCCGTCCTGAACAGAATGCTGACCATGATCCTCGGAGAGGCCCGACGCAGGGAAGACCCCCACATGAGTGACCGAATTCACAGTTCCGTGACCACGTTGCCAGCCAAGGGGGCTGGTCGCCTGCTGCAACTTGTGTGCGTACTGCTCATTGTCAGTGGGTCCGGCCCAGTACGGGGCGAGGCAACCCCTGCTCCCATTCCGCTGGCACTTCGGCCTGTGCAACTCCCCGAGGGGAGCGGACATCCGATCGATCGCTGGCTGGGGACCACGCGGTCCCCCGTGATCGAGGACTCCGCATTTGCCCGGCGGGTGTGTCTCGACGTGACAGGGTTGCTCCCCACTCCCGAACAGTTGCAGGTCTTCGTATGTGACCCTGCTCCCGACAAACGTGAAGCTCTCGTGCGCGATTTGATCGGTGACGATGCGTTGTATGCCGATCACTGGATCAGCTTTTGGCAGGATCTGCTCCGAGACGGCAAGATCGATGTTGGCTCGACCGATGTTTTCCAGCCGATCACGATCTGGCTATGGCAGGCGCTGGAGTCCAATACTCCCTACGATGTCATGACGCGAGAGTTGGTCAACCCGCACGGGCTCGAACAGGCGATTCAGTACAAGTTCAATTCATTGGCTGGCAAGGCGAATGACCAGGGGGGGCGAAAAGATGATGCAAACGATGCCGCTGGGTTCGTGGCAGGTCTACAGGCGGGTCTGGAGATTCCGCAAGGCGATCAGCAATGGGAAGTCCAAGCCACCCAGAACATCAGCCAAGTGTTCCTCGGCGTGCAGATGAAATGTGCGACCTGCCACGATAGCTTCATCGATGACTGGACGATGAAAGATGCCTGGGGGCTGGCCAGTATTTATTCGGAACAGCCGCTCGAAGCGGTCCGTTGCGAGATTCCGACCGGGACGAAGCCCCCCGTGAAGTTCCTCTTCGCTGAGGTCGGGGCCATTGACCCAGATGCTTCTGTGGCTGAACGTCGTACGCAGTTTACTCATCTGCTCATGGCGAAGGAAAATGGGCGGTTCCCCCGCACCATGGTGAACCGGTTGTGGGCCAGGCTCATGGGACGCGGCCTGATCGAACCAGTCGATGAGATGCACCGCTTGGCGTTTCACCCCGATCTGCTTGAGTGGCTGGCATCAGACTTCGTTGAACACGGTTATGATTTGAGGCACACGATTCAACGGATCGTGACCTCACGGGCCTACCAGATGCAGGCCGTGGGCTTGCCCGCGGAGACCGACTCCTTCCGAGGCCCGCTCGCCAAGCGCCTGACCGCTGAGCAGTTTGAAGACGCCCTCGGGCAACTGACCGGTCGACGGAGTCGCGCATGGATCAAGAACGGTGACCGACTGATGGAGGCCCTCGGACGCCCTGATCGACGGACCGTCACGACGCAGCGGTTGTCTCCGACCTCGACTTTACAGTCTTTGGAACTGATGAACGGAGCCGTTCTGCACGAGCTGCTCTACGGGGAACGCCCCTCTTCCAGCGACGCGACTGCCAAGCAGTTCGAGAAGGACAAGCTCGGAAATAAGGACCAGCCCGAAATCGAGCCGATCGAGCCCCCCGACTTCACTCGCTACGCCGACATGTCCTCTGCCGAACAGGTGCAGCACCTGTTCGAGTGGGCGGTGTCGCGACCACCGTCCGCCGAAGAGCTGGCGATTGCGACCGAGCTGATCCAGTCCCGTACGATGGATGGCGATACGATGCCAATGGCCGATCTGGTCTGGGCCGTCACGATGCTGCCGGAATTTCAATGGGTGCGGTAGTCCGTTAAGCTGGTGACACGGAGTTCTCCCCAGAATCGTTTTTCCGGAGCCGATGATGACATCGAATCGAGCCGCATGTCTGTGTTTTGTCTTGATGTGCCTCGGGCGAGTGGCCATCGCGGAAGAATATAGCTCCGCTCGCGAGGCGTATGCCGTGGGTGCGGCCTTCCACAACTCCGGGAATTTCTCCAAGGCCCAGGCCCCTTTTGAAGCGGCCATCGAAAAGAGTGACGACGTGGAGTTCCGCGTCGAATGCTATCGGGCATTGATCGCCTCCTATCGTCTGCTGGAGAATGGGGAGAAGATGGCGACAGCCGTTGACTACATCCTGGAACACAGTGAACGAACTGCGGAGAAATCTCTGGTTCGTCGCTCGTATATGTCGTACGTTCATCAGCGCGGAATGGCGGAGAAAACCGCTCAGCGATACACGGATCGGCTCAAGAAAGATGGCAAGGATCAGAACGCATTGGCGATGTTGGCCGATCTTTATGGTCAACTGCTGGATAAGCCGGAACTCGCTTCTCAGTATACCAAGCAGCTTCAAGAGCTGAGTCCGCCGGATTTGAAGAATCCCCTCGATGTTTTGAAGCAAAATGAATTGGGGAGGCAACTCATGAAGTCAAAGAACTACAAAGAGGCCGCCGAGCTCTATGAGACAATCGCGCCAGCCGATCCCAAACTTGCTGCTTGGCACTGGAAAGAAGCGGCCCAGGCTTGGCTGAAGCTCAAGGAAACCGAGAAGGCGCACCTTGCTGCACTCGAATCGGCCAAGTGCGAGCCCGAGAGTCGAAATGAGCAGTTGACCTATTTCTGGAGCCGCAACCTGGCGGATATCCTGATTGAAACCGGTGAGTACGAACTGGCGGTGAAGCACTATGAGCTGGCGCTGGGGAAGACCAAGATTGCGGGTTATTTGAAGGACACGGAAGCCAAGCTGGGTGAGGCCCGGAAACTCCTGAAGAGGTAGCTCATCAATGCTCAACCGCCGGAACTTCCTGAGACGTACGGCGCTGGCCACGGGGGCCTGTCTGCCCCACACTTGGCTGCCTGCGACCGAACCTGAAAAACCCGTAGCTACCGCCGACAGTTGCATCCTTCTCTGGATGGGCGGCGCGATGGGCCAGACCGAGTCGTTCGACCCCAAGCGTTTTACCCCGTTCACAACGGGGATGGCTCCCAAGGATCTGCTCTGCACCTTTCCGCAGATCGACACGAATGTCGACGGGATCAAGTTCTGCGAGGGAGTCGAGCACCTGGCCCAGGTCATGGACCGCGGGTCACTCATTCGCAGCTATGTCGCTCGCGAGTACGATGCCTTTGGGGAGAATCTGCAACACATTCCGTATCAGTACAAGTGGCATACCGGGTACACCACGCCGAATACGGTCCCGGCACCTTTCCTGGGAGCGTGGATCTCCAAGGCCCTCGGCCCGCTGAACCCCGACCTGCCCGCGTATATCGAGATCGGACGTTCCGAGAAGACACATAACGTGTTTCTCTCCCTGGCCGCTTTTCAGACCTCCGGCTGCCTGGGTGTCGAACACGGCAGCTTGCTCATCCCCTTGGCGGATCGAGCCGGCGAGATCGTCAAGTCGCTGCTGCCGGTCGGTCGTTTTGACAACCGCCAGGCCACTCTCCGCAAACTGGCAGCCGCGAGCCCGGCCGCTCAGGCGGGAGCGTCGGGAGATTCGCTGACAGCAGCGATGGAGAGTGCGTATCGGCTGATGAGGTCGCCCTCAGTGGAGGCGTTTGAACTGGCCAATGAGCCGAAAGAGATTCTCGAACAGTACGACACCGGCCCATTCGGACGCGGGTGTTTGCTGGCACGACGGCTCGTCGAGAACCGGGCACGCTTCGTCGAGGTCCATGTCGACTTCGAGAACGCCAAAGGCTGGGACACTCACACCGATGGCCACAATGGGCAGGCGGCGATGAAAAAACTCATCGATCGCCCGGTCGCCACGCTGATTCGCGATCTGGAAGCGCGAGGACTGCTCGATCGCACACTGGTGATCCTCGCCACTGAGTTTGGACGCTGCTCACTGGGACGCGGCGGTAACGATTGGACCAAGTTGGAAAAGCCGAATCAGTACGGTGTGCATGGGCACTTCGCGGGAGCGGCCAGCCTGTTGATGTGGGGCGGAGGGATCAAGCAGGGTGTGGTTGTGGGGAAGACGGCGCACGAGTTCCCGTGTGAGACCGTCGAACGCCCAGTCTCGATTACGGACCTGCATGCCACGATCTACAACCGCCTCGGCATTGCTCCCGACTTCCATGTGGAGGTCGAACGCCGACCGTTTCATGTGACCAAGGACGGGCTGGGGAAAGCGATCGAAGAGGTTATGACATCGGGCGCGATGAGTCCCGCCTGATCGAGATCATCGCGATTTTTCGATGACATGTCCGACCAGTCGCCGCCCCGCTTGTCGAGGTGGTTCCCAGGCAATAGCACACCCGATCATTCCAAGGGATTTCGTAGCGATCCCGCGTGGGGACCACTGGAACAAGCCTACTGGCGGTAATTTGCAGGACTCGTCTGCCATGCACTCTCCCCACACAATCACCAGTCTCGACGGGCAAACTCGCGCGGTCATTGTGCCGTCCCTCGGATTCACCTGCATCGAGTTTGTCACGCAAGTCGGGGGGCGAACCGTGTCGGTCCTCGACAGCGAGGCCGATTTCCTCACGGGCCATTGTCGCCCCGGACGGAGCGGGATTCCAATCCTGTTTCCGTTCCCGAACCGGATTCGGAACGGGCGGTTCGAGCATGGAGGCCGCACGTATGAAGTGCCACCCCCGACTTGGTTCCCGCAAACGATACACGGCTTTTGCCTGGATCAAGCGTGGCAAGTGCTGGAGTCCACTCCGCAGAGCCTCACTGGGGAATTCCTGTTGAGTCGGGATGCCCCCGAGCGACGCGGGCAGTGGCCCGCCGATGCCCGCTTGGTCGTGAAATACTCCCTGAAGACCGCTCGGCTGAGGGCGGACATCAGCGTGGAGAACCCCGACTCCGTGCCGTTACCCTGGGGATTCGGAACACACCCCTACTTGAAGCTGCCGTTGGGAACTGGATGTCCGCCCGAGAGTTGCCTCATCTACGCAGGCGCTGCCCAGCTTTGGACACTCGATCAGTGTTTCCCGACCGGACCGCGTGTGGCGGTGCCAGATGAGCAGGATCTGCGATTGGGTTGGAGGTATGGATCCTGTCCCCTGGATCATGTCTACACCGCACTCACGCCGCACAACGGCTCGATCGAACACGTCATCGTGGACCCGGTGTCTCAGCTGCGCATGACCCAGCGTATCAGCGCGGAGTTCCGTGAACTGGTGGTGTTTACACCTCAGAACCGTCCGGCGATCTGCCTGGAACCTTATACCTGCACCACCGATGCGGCCAACTTGCAACGCCAGGGCTACGACGCCGGATGGAAAGAGCTTCAGCCTGGCGAGGCGACTTCGCTGTGGTTCGAACTGGAAGTCACAGCGAACTCAACATGAACCCTCTGTTTTCATGAACTCGTCCTGTGTGTTCATTCCAGAAACTGTCGATGATTTACAGCGGACAGCACCGCTCAATGGCTACGTTTCAAATTGGCGCAACGTCTTGCATGGCATAGTCGAACATGTTCCAATGGAGTCCGCTGGCACCCCGCCTCGTTGTCCTCGCTCACAGCGTGGTCCCTCCTGAGTTTCTCCATGCCACATCCGACAACCCGCCGAGGTTTCCTGCGTCGCTTTGGCCTGAGCGCAACAGTGCTACCGTTTCTAAGCAATCTGCCGAGTCTAGGGTTTGCGGACCCTGGGGGGCGGAAGAAACGCCTTGTCATCATGTTCAGCCCGAATGGGATTGTGCCTTCGACGTTCTGGCCGGATGAGGCCGGGGAACTCAAGGGATTCAAGGAGATACTCTCGCCGCTGGAGCCGTACCGCGATCGCACATTGACGCTGCACGGAGTGTGCGACAAGATTCGTGGTGATGGCGATAACCACATGCGGGGGATGGGTTGCCTGCTGACGGGGATCGAGCTGTTTCCGGGAAATATTCAGGGCGGCTCGGACACCCCGGCCGGGTGGGCGAGCGGGATGTCGATTGATCAGGAGGTCAAGACCTTCCTGCAAAGCCAACCGGCGACTCGCACGCGATTTGGCTCGCTGGAGTTTGGTGTCGTTGTGCCGGACCGGGCTGATACGTGGACCCGCATGGTGTATGCCGGACCGAACAAACCGATCACCCCGATCGATGATCCGTACCAAATGCTGACCAAGCTGTACGGGAATGTGGCTGACCGGAAGACACTCCAGAGTGTACTCGATGACCTGCTGACCGATCTCGACAAGTTGAAGTCGGTCGTGGGGAGCGAGGACCGGCACCTGATCGAGGAGCAGGCGACCTTCGTCCGAGACATGGAACAGGAATTGGCGGAGTCGCAGGCAGTGACCCTCGGCCACGCCATCCCCCCACTTGAACCCGGTGTCCGAGAGTCGAATGACAACCTCCCCAAGATCGCACAGATGCAGATCGATCTGCTCGTTCATAGCCTCACGAGCGACTTCACCCGAGTCGCCACACTTCAGTTCACAAACTCTGTGGGACAGGCCAAGATGACTTGGCTCGGGATCGACGAAAACCACCACACACTGTCGCACGAACCCGACAGCAACGCCGAAGCGCAAGCCAAACTCACCAAGATCAACACCTGGTATTGCGAGCAGTTGGCTTACCTGACTAAGAAGCTGGCAGAGACCCCGGAGCCGGGCGGGACGGGGACGCTGCTCGACAATACTCAGATTGTGTGGACAAACGAACTGGGGCAAGGGAATTCGCACACACTGAACAACATCCCGTTTGTACTCGTGGGAGGCGGCTTCCAATACCAGACGGGGCGAGCGCTGAAGTATGACCAAGTGCCTCACAATCGCCTGTTGCTGGCGTTGGCACACGGAATGGGGCACACCATCGACCGCTTCGGCAATCCCGACTACTGCACGGACGGCCCGCTCAGCGATCTTGCCTGATCACTCAGCCAGGAGTCGTGGAACTTTCGCTCTCTGAGGATGGGTATGCTCTGCTCTCGATCGTGGGCGAACAGAATTGACCTGGAGTTCCACGGGAAGTCGCCCCTCAGCAGCACATCGCGTCCTGCCATGTTACAATCTCAAGATCACTCACCCTTGCGGTAGCCACGGACATCAGGAGTCCCCTCCAGGTGTGAAGGCGGAACGTCATTCGCCAGAACCTGGAATCGACCCCATGACAACACTGACTCGATCTGGTCGCCCCCTCCGCTGTTTACTGGTCGGATACAACGGTGCCGGAAATACGGGTTCCGATATCCGGTTGCTGGCCGCCATTGATGATGTGCGCGAGGCATTTGGCCCGCAGACACAGATCACCGTGATGTCCATTGATGGTGTTCGTA
The DNA here is from genome assembly GCA_031419335.1 of Planctomycetota bacterium. Lineage (GTDB taxonomy): Bacteria > Planctomycetota > Planctomycetia > Planctomycetales > Planctomycetaceae > TH-plancto1. The sequence goes on along the minus strand of JANOKO010000104.1, from coordinate 1,865 downwards.
CAGCCGCCATGCTGCCAGACGGAGCAGGCATCGAAGTCGCCGAAATCTCCTTCTCGCCGCTGCGATATACACTCGCCATGTGGAATCTCGCCCGCCGTCATGATGTGATGTTACTCGTCGAGGGCAGCACGTTTAAGCAAAGCTGGAGCGTGTGGTTGCTGCATGCCTACTTATGGGCCGCGAATTGTGCGCGTTGGTCTGGAAACTACGCCGTCGCCTACGCCGTGGATGTGGGGGAACTCTCCGGATTCCACGCACTGCGGACACGACATGAATGCGAACGCATGGCACTGATTATCACGCGGACGGAAATTGCTCGCCAGCGGTTGGTAGCGTTGGGTGTGCGGCGTCCGATCCTGTCCAACACGGATACGGCTTTTCGCTATGTTCGTGAGGGGCAACATCGCCCACAGGGTCGCCGGGTCGTGGGGTTGGCACCGATCGAGTTCTTTCACTGGCCCGTACGATTGAAGCCCTGGTGTTGCCCGGAGGAACGTTACCGCTGGCCGTTTGCGTTCACTTGGAGCGCGGAACGCCGTGCGCACTCGGACGACATGATCGAGACGTGGGGCCGCCTCGCCCGCCACGCGATCGAGTGCCATGACCTGGATGTGCGATTGATCGCGATGGAAGACCTGGACACCCCAGTCTGCGAACGGATTCTCCAGGCACTGGGGCCACTGGCAGCGGATCGAGTCTCGCTGGTCTCGTCCCGTGATGTGGTTCCGGATGAGATGGTGTCCATTCTCCGAAGTCTGGATGCACTGGTCACGTCGCGGTATCACGCCTGCGTCCTCTCCATCGGAGCTGCCGTGCCGCAGTTGGCCGTCAGCCATGATGAACGGCTGGCTTCGATCTATGCGGAAATAGGAATCGATCACGAGTATCTTCTCGACTACCAACACTCCGATTTGTCAGCCCAACTTCTCTCAAAGTTTGACTCACTGATGGCGAATCACACGACACTGCGTGAGACCATTCGCGAGAAGCATGAGACCCGCTTCCTGCCTTTGTGTGCCCAGAATCAGCACGACTTGCGGTCGTGGGGGAAACAGACCTTTGATTCGACGGATGAGGTACTCGCCCCCCCCGTGTTGCTGGCTCGGACCCATTGAGGGAGCGCATGTCGCCAGCATCCCCTCGCGACGGAGACGGCACTGCAACCTTCGACTTATCCGCGAACTCACGGTCGAGGGGGCATGGGGGGCTTTGGATTTTGTGTCGATTGGAACTGCTCGACCAGTTTCGTGTGCTGATCGGCCAGTGCCTGGTCTCCCTGCTTCTGAGCCATCTCAGCCAACCAGGCATGTGCCTGGACTAATGAGGGATTGAACTCGAGAGACCGATTGGCTGCCGCCTTGGCGGCCACGACAACCCCCAATTGGCCCAGGATGTGAGCGCTGCCATGGTCCCGCGAAGGCGCATAGTGCGTTCCGGGAAAAGGGTGTCCCCGCGCCGGGTGCTGTCGATCCGATCGTCAATCCGGGTCACTTCGCTGATGCCCGCCGTGATGCGGTGTGTGGGCAATGTCACCTCCAGGGGCGTCGCCGCGTCGTGCAGTATGGCCGGTCGGAATTCGACTTCCGTCCCGGCATGTTCCTGAGCGACAACTGGACGGTGTTTATCAAGACCGCCGGAGTCAAATCGGGGCGGGCGGCGGCGGTCAGCCAAGTTGAGCAGATGTATGCCAGCCAGTGCTACATGAAAAGCGATGCGAAACTCTCCTGCATCCACTGCCACGACCCGCACTCGATCCCGGCAGAGGAGCACAAGTCCAGCTTCTATCGCGATCGGTGCCTCAAATGTCATAGTTCCGGTCAACCGGAGTGTGCGGAAAAACTCGAAGTGCGGCAAGCGGGAACGAT
>JANOKO010000103.1:0-2024 GCA_031419335.1 Planctomycetota bacterium | reverse complement strand
CCCCGCTGTGATGTCCATATCCCCATCGTTGTCGAGATCACCGATCCCGACCCCTTCGCTGCGGAACACAGTATCGAGTTGCGTCTTCTTGAAGCTGATCTTCGCCCCCTCAAACGCCCCGCCGCGCGACACCGGCCACTGGTTCGGTTGTGAACCCGCAGCTGTGTAGGGTGGCAGTTGATCGAGCAGCGTGAGTTCGAGGTTCTTGAACCGCACTTCGGTCGCGCCGCCGGAGTGAAGTTGCAGTGCGATCACACCGCTCCTGGCTCCTGCGGGATCATCGCGATCGAGGCACAGGTTTCCGTTGAGGTACGTCCGCACGCGGCTGCCCACCGCAATGATCTCATACTCGTTCCACTCGCCGGGTTGGATGTGCTTTTCGGCGTCGTTGTCTTCCAGCAGCCCGCGCCCGAGCTCTTCATAGAGCTTGCCCCACCAGCCGGGTCCAGCGTCGGCTTGGTAGCCTTTGACCTCGCCGTTCGCTTGTGGCTGGCTGCGGATTTGGATGCCGCTGTTGCCTTGGTTGTCCTTGAGGAGGATCTGGAACTTGAACCGGAAGTCGGTCAGCGAGAACTGGCTGACGAGGAACTCGTTGTGTCCCAGTCCGGTTGTCTTGCCGACGATCTGGCTCTCTTGCGGAGTGGCTCCCTTCTCGACAGTCCACAGCCCTCCGGCTTCGGTCTTGCCGATCCAGCCGGTGAGGTCTTGGCCATTAAAGAACGTCACCACGTTGTCGCGGTTCGCCCGAATCGGTGACTGCCCGGCACCTTGTAGGTAAGCTGCGAGCGACCGCACTTCGCTGTCACTCAGCGTCCGCAATAGATCGTCCGGCATCATCGATTTGTCGCTGAGCTTCCGCTCCTCGATGTCGCTTTCGGGCATCTCGACCAGTTGCTCGGGTGTCTGGATCGCGACCAGTCCAGGGCCGCTCGCCTGCTTAACGATCCCCGTAATCACTCGGCCCGACGTGGTCACGAGGATTGTCGGTTGGTAGTCCTTGGCCATCACCGCCGAGGGGTCGACAATGTTGGATAGCAGGTAATCGAGGTTGGCTCTGTTCGCCCCAGTGATGTCGGGTCCGATCTTGCCGCCAGTGCCGAACAGCGTATGACACTGCTGGCAAGTCTTGGCGAAGATCGCCCGCCCGACTTCGCGATCGGACGTTGAGCCATGTGGGTTCGCGATGACCGTCTTTAAGCGGGCCATCAAGGCCACGCGGTCGGCAGCACTCTCGCGCACGATGCCCCACACCTGTTCAATCTGCGTGTTCAGGTCCGCATCGTTCAGGTTTCGCAATTGCCGCACGAGGTCCGCTGACAACTCCGTCTTTGGAATGCGGTTCGCTTGCACAGCTGCGAGGAGTTCGCGGGCGTAGCTGGGGCGTGAGGTGAGCGTACTCATGGCATCGCGGCGTTCTTCCGGGGTGAAGGTGCCGAACTTCTCGACGACGGGCTTGAGTGCCGCCGGGTGATCGATGGCAGCGAGAGAACGCAGCGCGTCCCCGCGCATGGCCGGGTCGTCGACGAGTTGCGGGAGGAGTTCGGCGAGTCCTTCCGACTTCGCTTCGATGACGTACTTGAGGGCGTCACGCCGGGCCTCGACGGGCCAACTGGTGATGCGGGCGAAGTCGCGCAGGTTGGCCAGTGCGAAGTCGGCCCCGGCCCGGTGTGCGATAGCCGTGGCGAGGAACACCACCTCGGGCTTGGAGGTCGCGACCGTGTATTTCTTCGGCAACTCTTGGAGTTGGGCATAACGAGCATGCTCTTTCAGTCCGCGCGTGGCCTGGAGAATCCCCCGCAGGTAGAGCGGAGCATCCTCCGGCTGGGCCTTGTCGAGAGCCTCGACGAGCAGGTCGAGCATCTTCACCGGATCGCCGCTGCCCAGCCGCCGGATCATGTACTCCCGCAGCACCGGAATCGTCTCACCCGCTGACACCGCCAGTGCCAGCGCCCGCGCCGGGTCCGCATCGGCCAGCGGCTCCATCGCATACCAGTACATCAGCGGCAGGTTGTGGTCCTTCGCGT
>JANOKO010000102.1:0-3422 GCA_031419335.1 Planctomycetota bacterium | reverse complement strand
AGCGTGGCCGTGGCGGCGGTCGGCAGGACCGAGTGATGGGTCGGATGGCTCAGGAACCGGTAGGCTCCGCTGGTGAGTTCCTCGGTCCCGGTGGGAGTTGTGAAGGCGAACTCATCCAACAGTTGATCCTGCACCGTCTGCGTCGACGGCTTCGATCCTGGACCGAGGTTGGTCCCGTAGGCGGTTAGTGTCGCCGTCGTCCCGGCCTGCACCACTGCCGGATAGATCAACTCCACATGCGGGAGATTCGACACCACCAGCCGGTACGGATACCCACCGCGAAAGGAGAGATCGTTCAGCACGATCAGGTACTCGCCATCCTCGGGAAACGTCACGTCCACAAACGGGTCGACCCCATACGAGTCGCCGTTACTGGCCAGGGTCCGCCCCTGCGCGTCGAGGACGCTCAACTGACCATCGAGTTCGGTGTCGAGGCGTTGAGCCTGGCAATCGACCCAGATCCGTTGACCCTTCACGCCAATGAGCTTGTACATGTCCTCGGCATTGCCATCCATCGTGCCGTTGATGGCCGTGTTGATCTCGATGATTTGGGCCTCGGCCATGGAGCGGTTCTTGCCGTTGTCGGCGACATCCTTCAGCCCGCGACTGACCGCGAACAATCGCGAACTGCTGACCCCGAACCGCCCCAGCGTCCGCACGTCATACGTTCCCGGCGGCATGTCGGGCGCGGCCTTGACCTTGAACCAGCGTTCCTTGGCTTCAACCGGAGTGGCCGACAGACCGGGATGATCAAACACCAACCCGGTGAGTCCCTCCAGATCGGCACCCGCCACCTCCAGCTCGACCTCGCCGCCTTGATTCACACCCACGACAGACACCCGATCGAGTCGCGGCGAGGGGAGTTCGGCCCACACCGGTGCCTGCAGAGTCATCCAGCCGATGACCATGATGGCATATCTCATGTCTGTTCCTTTTGATGCGTTCTAGATGGAGCCGTGCGCCTTGACCCTTGCTGTCCCGCTCCCTCGACGGTAGTGTGGCCGATAGAGATTCACGAACTGGATAGGGCCGTGTGGGTGCGGACAGTGTACCGTGGAATCCTTGCAGGGTTGAACTGGAGCTTCCGATGTCGTCATTGCGCGCCGAACTTGTCGCCGAGATTCTCTACGAATTGAAGAAAGAGAACCACTACGCCACGCTGACGGCCATTGCCCGGCGTGCTGGATTCAGCCCAGGAGCCCAGTGCCGGACAATCCTGGCCTGTATGAACACGATCCAAAAGGAATGGTCTCATCTCGAATGGTGGCGTGGCATCCATGATGATGGCATCACACCGAAGGCATCACCTCAAGCTGAGGCTCTCCAGAAGCAGGGGATCGAGCTGCGCGACGACGGGGACAACTGGACGGTGATCCTCGACGAGCGGATGCTGATCGTATGGGCCACCTCCATCGACGGGAAAGCCATTCCGGTCAAACCCGTGGCCTAGATTCCTGCCGCGCGCTTGGTTTCTGGTCCGCCGCTTGCGAGACAGAGACTTGCAGAATTCTCGACTTGGAATTGAATTCCCATTCACGGCGAGATAGGTCCAGGTGTAGAATCACAGGGTCGGCGGACGTGTCGTACGTGGCGATGTCGTTGAAGTTCCGAAGTTGGCCACATCGACGACGAGTCCCCGTTCACCGAAGGAGACGGCGATGAGATTTTGGCTCGCGTGTGTGCTCTATATCATCAGTGGACCGACGCTGGGGTTTTCACAGGTCCACTGGGCCCCGTCAGACGGGTTCATGCCGCGACATTCACCGCCGATCCCGTCGATCAATCCTCCGCTGCCTCTGTTCGGGGAGAGTGTCTACGGTGGACGCTGTTATGGACCGCGTGTTGGTGCAGGGTATCAGTACGGCGGCAACTACGGATCTGGATTCGGATACTCAGGCTACACCAGTATCACATATGGGACACCCGGTTTTAGCGTGGGGTATAGCGGTCCTTTGTATGGGAACTCGTATTATGGACCGAACTGGGGTTATTCGGGTTGGCAGGCACCGGTTTACGTCGCCTCGCCCGTTTTCATCACCCAGCAGCCCGCGCCGCCGCCCCCGCTGCCACAGTGGATGCTCGACGAAGCCACGATCGGTGCCAACCGAGGTGTCAAGGCCAAGCCGATTTCGCAAACCCATCGCAGCCTCATCCCACCTTCGACTCCGGAAGCCCAGTTGCGGAGTATTCGTTTACAGGATGCTGGAGACCGGTTGTTCTCGGCGCTGGATTATGCTGCCGCGGAGAAGAGTTTTGCGAAATCGATCCAAGCGGCCCCAGATCGCCCCGAGCCTTATGTCCGGCTCGCCGTGACCCAAGCGGCCCGGGGAGACTTCCGAGGTGCTGTGTCGCAACTGAAGCAAATGGCCGATGTTGATCCTCGCTATCCGGATCGAGCCGAATCGCTGGGGCGGCTGTTTGGACATCGAAATGGAATCTCCAAACTGCAACTCAAACAGCGTGTGGCCGACTGGACTAAGATCGATGTCCGTGACCCAGACCGCATTTTCCTGTTGGGGATCATGTTGTTTCTGGATGGAGACGATCGGTTCCGCACACTGTTGGACACTGCCGTCAAACTGGAGGGAGACCAGCCTCACCTCCAGGCGTTCCTGGCCGCGCTCCCCGCCCAGGATGAAGCGGCGGCGGCACCGACCCCGGATGAAATCGATGCTCGGGCCGGGACCGAGCCTAGGCGCGGGCTGCCGGATGATGCCGAGGCCGGAGTCGCTCCACAGCAGACTGGTGAGCCTCTGTTACTGCCTCCCCGTCTACCAGAACCACCTGCTCCATGAGTGAGCGAATGCCTCGTCGGAGCTCAATGTGGGGGTCGCGGATGCTTCAGAATTCTGACGGCTGAAGTCTTACGACTTCAACGACCCACACATCAAGCCTGAACAACGCACGAGTGCCTTGTCAAGTCTTGATTTTGGGGTACTCCACCCTCGGGAGGGCGAGGCTCCTGCCGAGCCGCGACTGCGAATCGGCGCGTCCCCTGGCTCGCGGCTCAGCAGGAGCTTCGCCCTCCCGCGCGGGACTGGCTCAACCCCTAAATCAAGTCTTGACGACGCACTAGCCCCTGAGCTTCGCCTCGGGTATGTTCACCCCCTGTCTGCATCGCACTTCGCGGGTGGCTGGCAACAGTGGGAAATCCGATGCTGAACACTTCGCTCCACGCTTGGCACTCAGCTCACGGGGCCAAGCTGGTGGATTTCGCCGGTTGGCATATGCCGGTGCTGTACACCTCGCTCGTGGAGGAGCACACCGCTGTCCGCCAGCGGGTCGGGCTGTTCGATGTCGCTCACATGGGTCGGCTGATGTTCAATGGCCCCGAGGCGCAGTCGTTCCTCGAACAGATACTGACCACGGATTGCGGCAAGCTGGCCGTCGGCGATGTGAAGTACTCGCTCGTCTGCCAGGAG
>JANOKO010000101.1:0-2352 GCA_031419335.1 Planctomycetota bacterium | reverse complement strand
GGGACGGCGACGGTGAAGGTGGATTTGGCGGGTGTGTATATTAAGCGAGATGGCATCGATGTCGACACGAATCCCAATCAGCTCACGTCGTGGGTGGGTGAACGAATTGCTCTCTCAGTCGGGGTCAAAGGTCAGGCGTCGTTGTTAGGCGCAACATTTCAGTGGACATTAGGCGGCGAGCCGATCGACAATTATGTCGAATATCCAGATCACAATCGTGTTGTACCCATGAGTGCTCAGGAGCTGCGGTATCACAGTCCAGATTTCTACTGGTGGAAAAAGGGGACTTACGCCACGATTGCCAACGTAGTGACTGCAACTGGGCAGAGTGGGATCGACAGCACGGTTTTTCGGATCAAGAGTCCAAGTATTCAGATCATTGGAAACACCACGGAAGTCGAAATGTACCAGAATCCGACTACGAATATCGTTAAGATACAGTTTGCGAATTTAAGCTCACTCGACGGATCGAAAATCGACGATGGCATCTCTTTTGACTCGTCGACAGATCCTATGGCACCGGCAGGTGATTACCGCTGGACTCAAACTATCTCAACGACCATGAATGTCAAATACACGAATCAAACTGGGCAACACGAGTGGAATCCGACTTCATCCGGGCTAGACCACGAGCCTAATTTTGGAGTTGACAGTGACTCTCCGAAGATCGAGTTTGAAGGGAATTCAATCGACTCGGTCGATTGGAACTTTTCTGCCCAACTGTATCGTATGTTTAAATCTGACCTGAGGCCTGATTCGATTTGGGTTCCTCTCCAAGATCTGAGTTGGTTGTGTCATGCAAAGGCGGAGAGGAGACCGAACGGACAGTGGAGGTTCGTTGGACAACCAACTAACAGTAATAATCCCGTTGGGCAGGACTCGGATGGCTATCCGGAGTGGACAGAAGTGTTTGAGAACCAGCCGATTGCACCTCCCGAGAATGGTTGATGACTTGAAAGGATATGATGTCTCCCCGAACATTTTCACTCACGGTTCTCGCGTACCTCCTGTTGACTCCGATCGCTTGGGGCCAGGAACGATGGTCCAGAGAGTCTTTGATGCGCATCCCCGAGACATCGTCGATCGGGGTTGTTCCTCGACTTGAGATTGAGTGGTCGGAGTCCAATCCAAAGATATTCTACATGTGCGTGAAGTTGTACACGCAGCGCAGGGCAAGGTTGTTTAACCCGTTCGGGAACGCTCATCTCGGATGCCCCTATTTTATTGTAATCTCCGATTCTGATGGAGTTCCGCTTTTTCAGGTGATGAAGGTCTTGCCAGCCAATGAGTCGGTCCCATCGCCTGATGCGTGGATCTTCGTTCCCGAGTCGCGTGTCATTGGGAGAAGATTCGCCCGCAATCGGGATTTCACACTCAATTCCCTGGATGTCGAGCCGACACCGGAAGTTTCCTTGCTAAAAGAGGGGGATTATCTTTTGCATCTGCTCGTCACTCGAAGGGTTGTTAGCGATCAGTTGTTTGATGGGCAGAGGGGTGTTTCCTCCACTCAAGCGGAATGGCATGGCGACAAACTGGATAAGGTAGTATGTCGCGCTCCCGCGGTTCGGATTCAAGTTGACCGCGACGGAAATGTACAAAGACCTGCCAAAACGCCCGTCGAGCCTCAAGCAGCCATTCGTGTGAACACAGCTATACGTAAATCATCGCTCGATGTCGAGGCCATCATTGTTTCACGGGATAAACACGTATGCTCCAATGTCGGGCTCCTTGAGGTCTCCGCGAATTGTGGAATCCATGTGAGTCCCCCCGCACATGTGGATCGGAAGCCTTGGGTTCGACTCGGTAGATCCTATTCGAGAAGTGAGGCTTCGATTCAAAAGGTGCCGAAAGACATCATCCTGGGATATGTGTATTCGAACCCTGTGCCACTTGCTGCTGGAAAATATGAGATATCCGTCAATTTCCCCTCTGACTTGTGGATGGAGCCTAATGCAACTGAACTGCCAACAAAGACAACTGTAGAACTTGCGGTCACCGAAGAGCGGATTCAGAAAGCACAGTCCGAATAGTTCATTCTGGCGGGGTGGCCCAGACGCTGCTTTGAGCGTCTGGGTGACGCAGGCACAAGAGGGATTGCCGGAGTGAGCTGGTCCTGCGTATCCGCGTGTTGCTCTGCAACCCAGACATCCAAAGCGATGTCTGGGCCACCCCGCCGTGACTGAGAAGCGCACTCGGGCCGAGTTGGACGCCCTAGAGCACTTTCACAATTCCTCTTCAGTGCCCCTTCTGATCACCCGTACCCACATTTCCTGAAGAAGTTCACGCAGTGTTCCGCCGGGGTCTCATCGAGCAGTTGACCCACGGCTTTGATCAGACCGTCGAACGTCGTCT
>JANOKO010000100.1:0-10387 GCA_031419335.1 Planctomycetota bacterium | reverse complement strand
GACCGTCTTCCCGATCCTTCGAGTTGGCCAGCCGCTTGTACTCATGGAAATGCGGTTCGGCAGCGACTTCGGGCCATTTGACCTGGACTCCCCACATGCCACCCACGATGACGACCAGCAGCATCAGTCCCCATGCCGTTCGTGACTGACCGAATTCCGAGGACACTGCCGCGGCGGGGTGTGGAGCCGACAACCGGTACAGCACACACGCGGCGGCGGAGGTCAGGACGACAATCACCATGCACCCTGGGACGTACCAGATGAAGTCTGTACAAGAGTGAGTCAGGTTGATGGCCAAGACTGAAATGGCGACAGCACAGGGAGCCCTGATTTCCTGACTCGTGGCCTGATACCAACCGCGAAAACACCAGTAGCCGACCAGTCCGATCAGCAAGGCGGTGATCGCCATCCCTGTAATCCCGGTTTCCATTGCGATCTGGAGATAGCCATTTTCCGCGTGGCTGTATTCAGTCCCATCGGCAGGAAAATCGTGGTACGACTCATAGACATAGCGATGGGTTCCCAGGCCGGTTCCGACGGCGGGAAAATCCTGGACGACTTTGAAATCTGTCATCCAGATCTTTTCGCGCGACCCCTCCCGATCCAGACGCTGGATCGCTCCCGCCTTGATGGATTCGATGTTCGCGGACAACTCCTGTTCCAGCCGTTGCCCCACTGTCAGTAGAGCGGCCGTTCCGCACACGGCCAATCCCACGAGCCAGTAGACCGCACGAGAATCAAGCAGCCGTTGCATCCAGAACAAGACACTCAGGATCGTGAGACCGACCGCCGCCACGAGAAGGCCCCCACGCGACTGGGAACAAACCACCCCCAGTGCAGTCAGGGCCAGCATAAGGGCCGGAGACCACTCCTGGACAATCGCACGCCACCCCGTCGGGGCCGGACAGTTGAGGTTGCGAGCTTCCCGGAGTTTGGCCAGCGATCGAGCGGTGGTGACGTACCACCAGAGTTGGGCGGGCAAGCTCATCGCCAGGTAGTCGGCGAAATGATTCGAATTCGTGAAAGCGGCTTTGGCAGAGGTTTCCGGGCTGGTATCTGGGTGTTCATAGAACCAGAAGAACTTCCCGTTGCCCGCGAAATACTGCACCAGCCCAAACACCGCCGTGACACATCCGGATATCGCAACGAATCGCAGCACCCGATCGACATCTTTGATCGTCTCGATTCGCTGAACCGCGATGAAGAACACCAGTATGACCGCAACCAGCGTGACCAGATCACTCCAGGTCTGCCACGGTGCAAAGCTTAGATAGCCCCAGCGCCCCAGTCCCACAGAGGTCTCCGGATTGTCACCCCATCCCGGCAACAACTGGTTGATGTGCGGCGAGAGGCGATCCTTCACGATTTCAGGCAATGAGATCGTCTGCACAGCGACCAGCAGGATCGCCATCAGCAACAATGGCTCAGCGCCCGAGAACTTCCAGCGCGGGCGATCCTGGCGCAACTGATGAATCGCCCACCAGGACGCGATCCAAGATGACAACAACACGGTCGCGAAGTTGCCCAGAGCCTGCCTGCCTCCCCAGACAAATGGCAACAGCAGGATCAGCCCCAGAAACCCAGCGTCTACCAACCGCAATGGCCAAGACATGTCCGTGGCCACCACGCGGTGCCCCCACCCATCGCGGGTCGTTGTGAAACGGTGTGATTGGCGTGAGGGCATGGGCGTCTGGACTCCGGTTCTTTTTCTCAAGTCATGAACAGGGGTTACGCGGCGTGGCGTAGCGGGATCGTCTCCTCGTCCTCGTGCGAGGCGTCTTCCGCGAGATCATGTCCATACCCGTAACCGGACTTGTCTCCATACCCATAGCCGTAACCGTATCCATACTCGTCACCGGCTTTATGTTGCAATTGGTTCACCACAATGCCTAGCAACTGACACCCCAAGGCTGTCAACGACTCGGCGGCTCGAATCACCATGCGTCGTCGATTCGTGTCGGGGCGCACCGTTAAGATCGCTCCGTCCATCAGCCGACCGATCAGTTGCACATCGGCCACAGCCAGGGATGGTGGGGCATCAATCAGGATTTGGTCATAGCGTGTATCGGCCCAGGCGACCAACTCAGCCAGACGCTCGCCCGCGAGCAGTTCCACCGGATTGATTGGTTTGGGGCCCGCAGGGATCACATGCAACAGCGGTAGTTCGGACTGGATGACAACCCGTCCAGCTACCTCATCCACGGGGTGCCCATCCTTCAGGATGGTTGACAACCCTTCTCGACCGGAGAGTTCGAAGAGCTTCGTCAAACCCGGTCGACGCATATCCCCGTCGATCGCCAGGGTGCGTTTTCCGGATTGGGCAAAGGCCACAGCCAGACTGGCCAGCACCGTGGTTTTTCCGTCCCCAGGTTCTGTACTGGAGATCGTCAGACGGCGAGTCTCGCCTCCGGAGAAGTCCAAGGCGGTGCGCAAGGTTCGAAATGCTTCAGACTCTACCGAATTCGGTTTGGCAAACGGATAGAGCGAGGCCAGTCCGTGATCCGCCAAGGCCGGAAGTTTGCGGACCATGGCCAGCACCGGAGCGCCAATCTCCCGCCGCAGGTCGTCGGGAGATCGGAATCGGTCATCCAACAGATCCAGGATATAGATCAGACCGAAAGCGAACGAGATTCCCAGCAGCGAGCAGACAAATATGGTCATTGTGAGACGCGGTGTGACCGGAGAGGGATTGATCTCCGGATCGACTGTGATTTCGGCCCGAATCGAATTCGACTGTCCGAGTCGAGTGGATTTCATGCGATCCGACAGTAAGGCCAACCGATCCAGGGACCGTTTGATATCCTGGTTCTTGGCTTCGATGTCCGCGAACAGACCGTTCATCTGGCTGGCTTCCTGGCTTTCCCGATCCAGAGTGGCTTTGGCCTGGTACGCTTGGTTATTCGCGATGGCCGCATTCGTTCGGACAGTTTGCAAGAGCATGGTCCCGATGTCCTGGGCTTCGAGCCGCAACTGCACCGCCAGCGGGTGCTCTTGGAGTTGCCGCGTCTTCACGGCCACTTCTTTGTGCATGCGGCGGACCTCGGGGTGATTCTGTCCGAATACAGTCAGTGCGTCATCGAGTTTTGTTTGGGCGCTGGCCAGTTCTTTCTGCATCTGGCTCGTGGCATATCCTTCCCCTGGGTCCACGCCGGATCTCTTCTCGAGGATGCTGGTCGCCAGGGTGGGGTCGATGCGATTGGCAAACTGTGTGAGATCTTCACCCCGTAGTCGAGCCGCCTCCATCGCATCCAGCAGAGCTTGAGTTTCCACAGCCGCTCGGGAGTGGGTGACCCAGTCTTCGCTCAGCTTCTGAATGCGCTGAAACTGCGTATTGATCGCCTTGTCACCAACGCCGAAGAGATTCTTGGTCTGGGATTGGAGTGTGCGGAGTTCCTGTTGATGGCGTTTCAGGACTTGTTCTTCTGAGGCATACTGTTGCGACAGCAGTTTGAGATCCTCCCCGCCATCGTCCTGTTGAATGCGGTTCACTTCTTCGATAAACGAGTGCAACACTTCATGGACCACTGCATATGCGGTCGTCGGATCTTTTGACCGAAAAGACACCGTCATGATATTGGTCCGGCGAATTGTTCCCACGGACAGCATGCCCCGAAACGCCTCCAGCCACTTTTCCTTTTTCACCCCGGAAAAATCGATGCGGTGATCGTCCGGTAAATTGCGAAGGGTGTCTTTCAATGTCGAGTCACCGGTCAAGAGGTGCTCATATTCTGGCATCTTGTCCTGCAGTCCCTGGGACTTGTGGCCCTCCTCCTCCAGCGCCTCGCCTCCGGGCTGTAAGATCAGCAGCTTGGCGGAAGACTCGTATTTCCGTTCGGCGGTGATGAAGTAAAACGCCCCCAAAGACAAACTGGCAACCAAAGACAGCACGACAAAGTGTAAGCGTGACCGCACCGAGCGCAAGAAGCGCAGCACCCCCGCCATCAGATCGATGGAGTCTCCACCGGCGACCGGGATTTCCAAGGGTGACGGCATGCTCAAGGCGTCCTTGCCTGAGGTGTGGTGAATGGATCGCCGATTGTCTCGGTTAGAACGCCCGCCCCGTGATGCCAAAGGTCGCGGTTTTCAAGACATCAATGAACACGGTCGCCGGTGTCTGCTCGACCGAGACCACATCCCCCGGTTGCAGCAGGATATTGTCGCGGATGTCCCGTTTGGCCTTCGCGTAGCTCACATGAATCAGCTTCGGTTCGGCGACGCCGGGGAGCTTGCGAATGACATAGATCTTGTTGGCGACCGGACTGTTGATACCCCCTCCCATCGCGATGGCGTCCAGCACCGTGAGATTCTGGCCGACCTGAAACTCGTATTGACCGGCCTTGTTCACCAGCCCCACAACCGTCAGGGGTTGTGGATCGCGTTTTTCAACCGAGATGACCGTGCCATCCATCAGCAGGGGAATGCCGACCCCTTCTTTCCCGATGGACGCCAGATCGACCTTCAGGGACTTCGCACTGGTCGGTGTGGCCTCGACGGCCTCGCCAGCTGCCGAGATCACTCCCTCGGAAGTGCCATTCGCGATAGATGGGGAGCGTCGGTGCGGGTCGGTGCCAGGCTGGAAACCGGGATGACGAATCTCCACAATGGTTCCCGCCTCTTGGGCCAACCCACCCGCGATGGTAATCGCTTGCAGAAGATCGCTGTTTCCGGGACGCAGTTCCTTAATCCCAGGCAAGTTCACGGCCCCGATGACCGTGATCTGATTCACCTTCGGGCGGTGCATGGCGACCGTCACTTGAGGATCGAGGTAGACCTCACGATTTATTGCGGCAGCGCGGATCGCATCCTCAGCCTCCAGCATGCTCAGACCCATCACGGGAACGCTACCGATATGGGGTATTTTGACATGGCCCGTATCATCAACCCGGAGCTTCCACCCTGCGTTATCTTCTTTTCGCATTCCCACAGTGATATCCACGGACACGACATCATGCCGAGAGATCAAATCCTGGGGGATGGTGGCACTGGCGAGTTTGGTGAGATCGACCGTTTGTGCATTGGTGACAGCCACCGCTTGCCACTCAGCAGGCAAGTCCCGAGCCAGCATGGCTCCCGTCGCACACCCCTGGCAAGCCAGCAGCGCACAGACCCACACCGCGAGTCCGGCTCGCTGGGTCAACGGGAGTATGGGGAGGGAGAGTGACGACATCGGGTGGATCGAAGAGCGAATTGCGACACGGAGATTCCGAAGCGCAGCCCACGACGGGGTGGATGAAGGGATGGCAGGCCGGGGAACTTAAGACAATCCTCGGGAAAGGGTCAATATGAGTTGCCGGACACTGTGAACACCACTCTCCCCTTTTATCGCTTTCTTCACTTGGGGGATGGCATTCCGGTCAGATACCATGTCTGGATTGGTCGTTCCTGGCGCTTCACACTTCGGAGAGAGGCATGAGTACCGTTCGTGTATTAGTCGGCACCCGTAAGGGAGCCTTTGTTCTCACCTCCAACGAGCAGCGCGAGCAGTGGGAGGTCAGCGGGCCGTTCTTTGGCGGTTTCGAGATCTACCACCTCAAAGCCTCGCCGGCGAATCCCGACCGGATCTATGCCTCCCAGTCGAGCAGTTGGTTCGGCCAGATCATGCAGCGCTCCGATGATGGCGGGAAGACCTGGAACCCGGTCGGGAACGATTTTAAGTACGACGGCACTCCCGGCACGCACCAGTGGTACGACGGCACGCCGCACCCCTGGGAGTTCAAGCGAGTCTGGCATCTGGAGCCCTCGCTGACCGATCCCGATACGGTCTACGCCGGGGTCGAGGATGCAGCCCTGTTCCGCACGACCGATGGTGGCCAATCGTGGCACGAGCTGCCGGGTCTGCGAACACATCAGTCTGGTTCGCAGTGGGCTCCGGGGGCCGGTGGATTGGCTGTCCACACGATCCTCCTCGACCCGACCAACCCGCTGAGGATCTACATCGCGATCTCGGCTGCCGGAGCCTTCCGCAGCGACGATGGCGGGGAGACCTGGAAGCCGATCAACCGGGGGCTGAAGTCCAAGTACATGCCCGACCCCAATGCCGAGGTCGGCTTCTGCGTGCATCGCATCGCCCTGCACCCCGCGAAGCCCGACACACTATTCATGCAGTTGCACTGGAACGTGATGCGGACCGACGACGCCGGGGAGAATTGGAACCTCATCAGCGGCAACCTGCCGACTGACTTCGGGTTCCCCATCGAGGTCCACGCCCACGAACCCAACACCGTCTACGTGGTCCCGATCAAGAGCGACTCCGAACACTACGTCGATGACGGCAAGCTCCGCGTCTACCGCAGCCGCACCGGCGGGACCAACTGGGAGGCCCTCACGAACGGCCTGCCCCAGGAGAACTGCTACGTCAACGTCCTCCGCGACGCCATGTCGACCGACTCCCTCCCTAGCTGCGGCATCTACTTCGGCACCAGCGGCGGCCAGGTGTACTGCTCACCGGACGGCGGCGACCACTGGAAAGCCATCGTCCACGACCTGCCCGCCGTGGTGTCGGTGGAGGTGCAGACGCTGGGGTGAATATCGGTGAGACAAGTCATGAGGAGAAGTGAACACGAATGCCGCAAATGACGCAAAGGAAAGAGAAGATCCCGTAGACACGGAATTCACGTGGATTTATGTGAGCAACAATATCTCGAATGCAGTCAATTCGCATTCCCCCCCTTTGCTTCCTTTGCGCCCTTCGTGTTCAATCTCCCCCATTCAAACTGGAGCCCCTCCCATGCACCCGCGATATGCCAGAGCACACGAGTTGAGCCATGTCGTGATTGGTTCTGCGATCGAGGTCCATCGAACTCTCGGGCCAGGGCTGCTGGAGAGCATTTACGAGCGGTGCTTGCTGTACGAGTTGGAAATCCGAGGAATCTCAGCTGTGAGTCAACGGCTGGTTAAGATTCACTACAAGGAGATGGTGTTCGAGGAAGTCCTGAAGTTCGACATCCTGGTGGATGAATGCCTGTTGGTGGAAGTCAAAGCCATCCAAGACGTGGCCCCGATTCACAAGGCTCAAACACTGAGTTACATGAAACTGCTGGATGTCCCGCTCGGGCTGCTGTTCAATTTCCACGAGATCAAAATGACGGACGGAATGCATCGTTTGATCTTGGCCGGAGCTGGACGAGAATAAGCCATCGTCCACGACCTGCCCGCCGTGGTGTCGGTGGAGGTGCAGACGTTGGGGTGAGTGTCGCCGACTGTACGATGGGCAATCCTGTCCGTCGCCGCACGGAGATAAACTCACGGGGGCCTGGACAACGCCGTCCGGAGTAATCCCCCGTTGACATCTGAGTTCCGTAGGGTAGGCTAGACACCTTAAGCAGCGTCCGGCCCTCGCCTCTCAAAGTGACCTCAACGCGATGCTCCAGACGTTTGAACGGCTCAAGATCGACTCGAATCGGCTATACGGTGTCGTTGTTGCTGAATCAGATGAACTACTACTCATTCAACACGCGTACGACTTTGAATTTGACGGTTACATCGCCATCCGCCGCCGTGACATCACCAAGTCGTACTCCAGTGAGTCAAATGACTATTGTGAAGCGTTGATGAAGAACGAAGGCTTGTGGAAGAGGCCCACGAAGGCCTCTCGCTCACTCCCGCTCACCGATTGGCAAACGCTGCTCAAGGTGCTGATTGGCAAGCCGGTCATCATTGAAAACGAACGGAAGGGCGACTTCTTCATCGGCCCCGTGATTGAATGCGACGCTCGCTCGGTTGCCATTCATCATTTCGATGGGTGCGGCCAGTGGGAGAAGATTCAGCGTATCGCATTTCGAAGCATCACTTCTGTTCAATTTGGCAGTCGCTACATCACAGTGCATAGTCGTCATCTACCACCAAGGCCCAACAATGCGGTCAATCCGAGCAACGGTTCAGGCGGTCTCTGAAATCGAAGCCTCTCGACCAACTCCGGGTTACCGTTAGAAAATGTAGGGTGGGACAAGCTCGCTTTGGAGCACAGGCCCACCACGAATGACGTGTCACCCAGGAAGGTGGGCCAGCGCCTCAAAGCAGGCTCGTCCCACCCTACGTCACTGCGCTTTTGCGTTGCCCTCGACCGGATCAAGCAGATCTGTCCGAAGTGTCGTCAAAGATTTCCGACGTACTCTCAAATGCTCCACACAGGAGGCACCAGCGATGGACTCGTTCATGGTCCTTCACGAGCAGTAATCCCCCCGAGGCGTCGCAACGCGGACAATCTCCCACACGGGATTCGTCCTCCAACATGGAGTAGCCGCAGTGCCCACAGCACCACTGGGTCCAGGGAGAGTCCATGTCATCCATGGACCACGTGATTCTTCTTTGGCTGCATTTCGGACAGGCATACACTGACATGATGACTTCCTGAATGGAGTGCCTTCAGTCCCTGTCGCGAATTTTGAGCTTCATCTCGTCCGAGTTCGCCTTGATCTCCGGAGCGTACATCGCACTGGCCCGCGTGGGGAGGGCGCTAAACTGGCCGGGGATTTCGGCTCGCACGCGGTAGCTCATGCTGTGCTTGCCGCGCGTGAGTTGTCGGACGAAGAACGCCACCCTCTCGTCGCGGAACTCGACGTAGGCTCCCAGAGCGCTCGGGATGTACCCGCTGCGCACGTCGACCGGCTCGGTGCCGGACGCCTTGAGATCCTCGAAGAGTAGGTACTCGTAGTTGTTCTTCGAGTCGATCTCCAGTTCCACTTCGATCAGGTCGCCGCTGGTGACCTCAGACAGATTGGCCAGTTCGGTGCGGTCGTACTTGAGGATCTTCTGGTCGATGGCCTGACCACTAGCACCCTGCGATAGAGCGGTCGCGTCTTTCCGCTGCGTCAGCTTGTAGAACTTGCGGTTCACCTTCACTTCAAGACCGGTCGCGGTGATGTTGTCTTCCAGCGTGAAGTTGGTCAGGTAGGCGTTGTAGTACAGCGGGCTGGCGGAGTCTTCCTTGGTCGACGCCTTCTTCAGTTCGATGACGTGCTTGCCGGTGGTCAGAGCAACGCCTTCGATGACCAGCTTGTTGTTGAAGCTGAACAGGTTCTCGGGCGTGATCTCGACGGTCTGCTTCTTCTCGCCGTCGACCCAGACTTCAACGGAGAGATTCGGCTGGCTTTCGCCGCTGGCCACGAGGTACTCGGCCAGAGCCTCGATGCACAGCGAGGTGTCGCGGGTGCTGTTCCAGTAGCTGGCGTTCTTGCGATTGTTGAGCAGGTACTTGACCAGCCCGCTGGCCCGCGGATCTTGGGCATTGACCCGCGTGATGAGCTTAAGGAAGCAGGCATTGGCCTCGATCGTGTCACCGTACCAGTACCAGGAGTACGACCCGTGATCAGGCAGGTTGATGTAGGTCGTCTGGTTCTCGTTGTCGGTGACGAGGAACTGGTCGATGTTGCGGATGATCATGTCCCGCTGTTCGATGTGGCCCTGTGTGTGCAGAGCCAAGCCAAACAGAGCCGCTCCGTAGAGCGAGAGCTTCGTGCGGTCGCGATACAGGAACCGCCGCATCTCCATCGTGTGGCCTTGTTCCTTCATGTCCACCACTTCGGGCAGAGCCTCGGAGAGTACTTGATAGATCATCGCATCAAGGTTGTCGGCGTACGACTTGTACGGCAACTCCCGCTTCGGATCTTTCTCGTGCTGCTCCCCTTCCTGGAGCAAGGCGACCTGCTCCGTTTGATAGCGATTGAGCCACGCCACGCCGTTCTCCAGCACGCCCGGTGGGAGCGCGATGTCGTTCTTCGCAGCCACCTGCAGTCCATGCACCACCGTCGCAGTCGTATGCGGCCACGAGTGTTCGCCCCAGCCGCTGAACCAGCCCCAGCCGCCGTCGCTGCACTGCATCGCGACGAGGTCGATGACCCCTTGCTTCGCCATGCGGGCCACTTCGGCCTCATCGAACACGGGGTTCTTGGCGGCGTGGTGCCAGTTCTTGGTCAGGCGTTTCCAGTCCTCAGCCCGCATAGGATCGTCGCCGATCTCTTGAGCATTCAGGTTCGTTCGCTTGTCGCGAATCGCCTTCAAGTCGAGCTGCATGTTCTGCAGGATACGCATGGTGACCACCGTCGGCAGGAACCGATTCAGCGTCTGCTCGGTGCAGCCGTACGGGTAGTCGACGAGGTACGGCAGGGCATCGACCATCGCCCCGGCCAGCGTCGGCGAGTAGCGGATTTCGAGCCGCGACTGCTCGAGTCGCCGCTCCGCCGGGACATTGATCTCCAACCGACCGATGGTATCATTGGGACGCAAAGCCCCGCTGAACGATTCGGTTTTGAGCATCCCGTGGACGTAGACCGGGAAGGTCATCTGCATGGCGTCCGACTCTTCATCGGTCAGAGCCTTGACGGTAATCTTGGCCAGACCTTCCTTCACAACCTTGACCCGCAGATCCACGCGGACATCCTGACCCGGT
>JANOKO010000099.1:0-10118 GCA_031419335.1 Planctomycetota bacterium | reverse complement strand
AACATCGACCCCAAGAAGGCGTGCAGCGTTGAGATCGCTGGGCTGAACGCCACGGTCCGCATCGGTCGCTATGGGCCGTACCTGCAACGGATTGAAGGTGATGTGACCCTGACCGCCCCTCTGCCGGAAGATGTCTCTCCGGACGACATCAATAACGAGATGGCCGATAAGCTGTTCGAGGCCAAGGCGCGAGGGCCGGAAGCGCTGGGCATGCACCCGGACGAAGGGGTGCCGGTCTTCTCTCTGACCGGGCGATTCGGGCCGTACGTTCAACTCGGCGAAGTCTCGGATGAGAACCCGAAGCCGAAGCGGTCCTCACTTCCCAAGGGAACCGACCCGGCGAACGTGACGCTTGAGCTGGCCCTGAAGCTGCTCAGCATGCCACGGAACCTCGGCCCGCACCCCGAGGACGGCAAGCCGGTCAACGCGGGTCTTGGCCGGTTCGGTCCGTACGTCGAACACAACCGCAAGTTCAAGTCGCTCCAGAAGACCGATGACGTGATGTCCATTGGGCTTGAGCGCGGGCTGGAACTGCTGGCGATGGCCCGCGTCAAGGCTGGTGCTGAGCCGATTCGCGACCTCGGCAAGCACCCCGACGACGACGAACCAGTCGGCATCTACGACGGCAAGTACGGCCACTACGTCAAGCACGGTAGCGTCAACGCCACGATCCCCAAAGGCTCCGACATCGCGACCTTCACCCTCGAAGAAGCGATCCCGCTGCTGGCCGAACGGGCGGCTGCGGGCGGCGGGAAGAAGGGGCGGAAGAAGGTCGCCAAGAAGGCGACTGCCAAGAAGACCACCAAGACCGCCACGAAGAAAGCCTCGGCCAAGAAGAAGGCCGTGAAGAAAGTGGCAAAGGCCGAGTAGTCCGGATGCCCACGTCGGTTCTCTCCGGCTTCAGATCACCCGGAGTGGTGTCGCAACACTATGTGAAACCGGTTGGACAGTCCGTGTCCCGGCTTCCCGCCGGTGACCACGGGGCCCGAGTCCCTGACCACCGCTTCCACGGAGTGTGGGAGGACTTCGCTGTGCGAGCTGCGTCTTGTGGGAGGCAGCGGACCGCTACTTCGCCGAGACGAGCACCTTGCCAGTCTTGATTTTGACTTCCTTCAGCGGACGATCTTCGGCGTTCGTCTCTGAGGCTCCGATCGCCAGGACGACCCGCAGGCTCGCATCGTCCGCCGTTTTGCCAAACGCTGTGTACTGCCGATCCAAGTGCGGCACCCGTCCCAGACAAAGAAAGAATTGGGAACCTGCCGAGTTTGGATTACTGGTCCGGGCCATTGACATGACACCTGCCTCATGAGGCTTGGCATTGAACTCCGCGTTAATCGTGTACCCCGGACCACCAGTCCCGCGCCCCTGAGGACAGCCGCACTGGATCATAAAATCCGCAATGACCCGGTGGAAGACAATCCCATCGTAATAGCCGATTTTGGTCAGGCCAATCATGTTCTGGCAGTGCCCCGGAGCCACATCGGGCCACAGGTCGATCACGATCTTCCCCGCGGTCGTGTCCAACTCGATCTGGTAGCTGTTTTTTGTGAAATCAACCCCTTCCAGGGCTTTGTCCACTTCCACGCGGCGGTTGCCAAGCATCGGTTGTCCTTGTCTTGCACAGAGAGATTTCAGGGGGGACAGCAGATTACCAGAACCGCGAAGTGGTATGCCAGCAAGCCCGTGTGAAGCGCGATGGATTCATAGCACATTCGCTCTGGCGAGGAGGCATGGGCGGAATCGTGGGAACCACTCGGGTGAACACCTGAACTTGATGGCGATCAGGCACGACTTCAATGCGTCGAATCAGGTGTTGTCGGACTGCGTGTTGTGTGAAGTCTGAGTGGCCGAACCCGCCTCAAAGCGGAAGCCGTCTTGTCCCATCAGATTGGTCAGCTCGCGTTTCAGGTCGGTCCCCGCCGAGACGGCTGAGGCGACCGTCAGGTAACACTTCAACGGGATGCGGGTGGGGACGACTGCGGTGGCTCCATTCGCAGGATCAACAGCGGAGTGACCGTTCGCATTGGGGGTTTGTCCATTGGTCCCAGACTCGGCCCAGGTATCGATCACCACCACCACCGGGGTCTTGCCGGGGAACCGCAGCAGCACATCCCGGACGCGCTTCATGTCGGCTTCGGTGTGGAAGCCTCGGCGGAACTTGACCAGCAGGCGTTTGGTGAACTCCTTCTCGGCCTGCTCCAGCGTCATCAGCTTGTTGACGATGATGTTCGGTTCGCGGCCCTTGGAGTCGGTGCGGCCCCGGATGAGGACGATGGCGTCCTTCTTGACCTTCTCTCCATGCACGGCGTAGTCCTCGGGCCACATGATGCAACGGACGACGCCGGTCGCATCTTCCAGGTCGAAGTTCACATACTTGCTGTGGCCATTGCGGCTGGGCTTCTTGGTGGCGGCGATCTTGATAGCCCCGATCACGCCGCCAAGAACGACTTCCTTGCCATCGCCCATCTCACGCAGGTCTTTGATCTGATGCTGCGAGTAGGCCGTCAGTTGCGGGGCAAACTCAGTCAGCGGGTGCGACGTGAGATAGAACCCAAGGACTTCCTTTTCGAGGTTGAGCTTCTGGCTGTGGGGGATGTCTTCCAGTGGCGGCAGTACCACGTCGGGTTCGACGACTTTTTCGGTGCCGGGCTTGGGGGCGGCATCGAACAGGTTGCGTTGGCCCTTGGCTTTGTCGCGGAACCGATTGGCGGCGGCCTGCGTCGCGCGATCAACGGCGGCGAGGTGCTGGGCGCGATTGGGGCCGAAGCAGTCGAGGGCTCCGGCCTTGATGAGCATTTCGAGCGACCCCTTTTGCAGCATCTTGGGGTCGATTCGTTCGCACAGGTCGAAGATGTTTTTATAGGGCCCGTTCTTCAGCCGCTCCTCCATGATGGCCCGCACGGGCGCATCGCCCACGCCGCGGATGGCCCCCATGCCGAAGGCGATCTTGCGGAACAGGCGTTGAGGGTCGAGGGTTGAGGGTTGAGAAGCCTCCTCTGGCAGATCGCAGATCGCTGATCGCTGACGGCTCTTCTTCCCCTTGGCCCCCCTGGCCACTTCCTCCACGACCTCCTCCACCACCGTGAACTCGACATCGCTCAGGTTCACATTCGGCGGCAGCAGGTCCAACTGCATCCTTCGGGCATCGTCGGCATGTTCGGCGATCCGTTCGCTACTCTCCATTTCGCAGGAGAGCAACGCCGCCATGAACTCGCCGGGGTAGTGCGCTTTGAGGTACGCCGTTTGGTACGCGATGGCTCCATAGGCGGTACTGTGACTTTTGTTAAACCCGTAGCCCGCGAACTTATCAATTAACCCGAACAGCTCCGTGGCCTGCTCCTCGGACATGCCGTTGCTCTGAGATCCCGCGATGAACTCGCCTTTGTACTTGGCGATATCATCCAGCTTCTTCTTCGAGATGGCCTTAATGCACTTATACGAACTGGCCAGCTCGATCCCGCCCAAGCGATTCAGGATGCGCATCACCTGTTCCTGGTACACCATCACGCCATAAGTCTCGGCCAGCACGGGGTCGACGATGGGGTGGATCTTGGCCACGGCGAGTCGACCGTTTTTGCATTCGACATAGGTGGTGACCATTCCCCCTTCGAGCGGGCCGGGGCGGTACAGGGCCGAGGTGGCGATGATGTCCTCGAACTTGTCGGGCTTCATCTTCGTCAGCAGGTCTCGCATCCCGCCGGACTCGAGCTGGAAGATCCCCTTCGTCTCGCCACGCTGGAGCAAGGCGAATGTCGCCTTATCATCCAGCGGCAAGTCTTTCGGTACGATGTCGACCCCGCGATGCCGCTTCACGTTCTTCACCGCGCGGTCGAGAATCGTCAGATTCCGCAACCCCAGGAAGTCCATTTTCAGCAGACCAGCCTTCTCGACATCGGTCCATTGTGTGAGGATGTCGTCCCGTCCGGTGATCTTCTGCAGCGGCACATACTCGACCAGCGGACGGTCAGCGATCACTACCCCGGCGGCATGCGTGCCCGCGCTCTTGGCCAGACCTTCGAGGGCCATCGAGAAGTCAATCACCTCCTTGATCTGCGGGTCATTGTCGTACTCGGCCTTGAGTTCGGGGCTCTTGGTGAGGGCGTCCTTGAGCTTAATATTTAATTCTTCCGGAACCATCTTGGCGATCACATCGGCCCGCTTGAGGTCGACGCCTAGCGCCCGGCACACGTCGCGAACAGCCGCCTTGGCCTTGAGGGTGCCGAACGTGCCGATCTGGGCCACGTTGGCGTACCCGTACTTCTCCTTCACATACTGGATCACCAGTTCGCGGCGTTCCTGGCAGAAGTCGATATCGATATCGGGGGCTTCGCTGCGGTTCGGGTCGAGGAACCGTTCGAACAGCAGGTCGTACTTGATCGGACACACATCCGAGAGACCCAGTACGAACGCCACGATCGCCCCGCAGGCCGAGCCTCTGGCCGAGCAGGGAATCCCCTTGTCGCGAGCGAACCTCGCAAAGTCCCACACGATCAGGAAGTAACTCGCGAACCCCATCTTCTCGATCACGCCGAGTTCGAAGTTCAGCCGGTCATGGTACTTTTGTTCGGGTTCCTCGCCATAGCGCCACTTCAGTCCCTCCAGCGCCACGTTCCGAAGGTGCTGCACATCGGTCAACCCCGGCGGCGGCGCGAAGACCGGGAAGTGCCGCGTCTTCAGGTCGAGATTGATGTCGACGCGATTCGCGATCTCCTGTGACCGGGCCACCGCTTCCGCCTGATGCGGGAAGGCAGCGTACATCTGCTTGGGAGACCGGATGAACAACTGATCGGTATCGATCTTCATCCGCTTCTCATCGCTGCGGAGCGACTTCGTGTTCACGCACAGCAGCACATCGTGCATCGCGGAGTCGGTCTGGCACAAGTAGTGGGCATCGTTCGTGGCCACCAGCGGCAGACCCATGCGGTTGGCCATCGCGGTCGTGGCCTCGGCACACGACTGCTGAATCTCGACCCCGCCGTCTTGGATCTCCATATAGAACCGGTCGCCGAACAGCTTGTCGAACCAATGCACCAGGCTCTCGGCCTTCTCCTTTTCATCGGCCAAAAGCAACCGCGACAGCTCGCTCGACGCACACCCCGACAGGCAGATAATCCCCTCATGATGAGCCGCGAGGAGTTCCTTGTCGATGCGTGGGCGGTAGTAGTACCCCTCCAGATAGGCTGCGGAGGACATCTTGATCAGGTTCTGAAACCCGGTGCGGTTCATCGCCAGCAGGGTCAGATGGAACGAGGCATCCTTCATCTTCGAGGCGGTGCGGTCGGTGCGATGGCCCGGCGCGATGTAGGCTTCGTAGCCCAGGATCGGGTTGACCCCAGCCTCCTGGGCCTTCTGATAGAACTCG
Organism: Planctomycetota bacterium; assembly: GCA_031419335.1. GTDB lineage: Bacteria > Planctomycetota > Planctomycetia > Planctomycetales > Planctomycetaceae > TH-plancto1. The sequence continues at coordinate 4,756 of JANOKO010000099.1, read as the reverse complement.
AGCGCCCCGTACAGATTGCCGTGGTCGGTAATCGCGCAGGAGTTCATCCCCAGTTCCTTGACCTTCTTGAGCAGGTCCGGAATCTTGCTGGCCCCATCGAGCAGCGAGTAGTGGGTATGACAGTGCAAGTGGGCAAACGGGCGGGATTCGCTCATGGTCCTGATCTCCGTATCTCGGCTTCGCTTTTCGTAGGCTGACGGACAATTCACCCGACGATTGTCCGCACTGGGACTCCCAGACTCAAGGCGGTGAGCGGTGGTGGCCGGGTCGTGAGCAGATCCGCAGAAACTCTTCCACGGCTTTGGGAAGGATCCAAAAGCAAAACGGCTTGCGATCCAAAGGATCACAAGCCGTTGAGTGTTCCCAGACGGGACAGAACTACTTGGCGGCTGGTGGTTCCGGTGCATTGGCTGGAGCAGCAGCTGCTGCAGCTCCTGCACAAGCACCGCAAGGTGCTGCACAGGCGGGAGCGCAGCTGTTGCAGGCCGGAGCAGCGCAGCTTGGAGCTGCACAGGACGGCTGAGCACAGCACTTCGGAGCGCGAACCTTCTGGCAACGAACCGGCTTGCAGCGTGGCTGACGGCAGCAGTTGGCAGCCGAAGCGTCACCAACAACCAGAGCCAGTGCCAGCAAAGCACCAAACGCGAACATCATCTTGCGAACCATTTCGAACTCCTCGCTCGACCTCGGAAGATCCCTCAGCCGTTGGGTGGCTCCGAGACGGCCTGAACACCCCAACAGCGCTTCCCTGGCTCGACATTGGGTGTCTACGTAGACATTTCCAGCGGAAGCAACGACCTAAAGGTAGCGGTTGGGGCAAATCTGTCAAATGAGGCAGCTTTGCCGAATTGACAAAACGGGCAAGTTCTCAAAGAGACTCATCCGTTCGGATAATTCGGAATCTGCGGAAATTTTTGAAAGTTCTGCTTGTCTTCAACACGAACACACGTATAAGGGTGGTCTGATTTGCCCTTGGGAGGGCAAACGAATCGAAGAGAGTTCGATTCGATCTGGTTGAGGGCCAAGATCAATTCCCGTGGGGTGGCGATGACGTTGCCATTTGAAGCCTTGCCGTATCGCACCATTGTCGAGTACGGGCATTACGAAGCGTGTAAGCACAAGTACCACTGCTCCAAAGCGGTGGGCAAAGATCTGGGGGCCGTGGCGTACCGTGACTGGTTCGTCAATCATTGGGTTTCGTTCTACCATCACCGCTGGATTCAGCACCTCTACGGCCAACAACGATTCGACGAATTCGAGCGCAGCGATTACTTTGGCCGGATTCGGAAGACGGAGGAAGGCAAGATCTGGGCGAATGAGAGCGAGTTGTGCCCCATCGCTGTCGGATTTGTGGAACGGCTCTTTCTACGTGGGTATCGCCCGTGGGAGTATCTGATCTTCGTCAACAATTGTACCGAGATCGGTCAGTTGGGATTCAGCTACGTGGAAGTGAGAAAAGTCCTGGAAGAATTTGGGATCAACGAGTGTCGCATCTATTGGGATCAGATGTTTGAGGTCGAGAAGTGCCTGTTCAAGGAAGAGTTCCGGAAGTATATCCGGCAGCAGGGTCAGGCAGGGCCGGACCAGCCCTTCCAGCCTTGACCTCCGGAATTCCCCGCCCGTACGATCGCTGTCTGATTCCCAAAGCGATCCCTTACGGACCCTGGCTTGAGCTTGAAACCCCGACGGTCTGTCTTGGTGCTGTTCGCAGTGGCGTGGGTGCTGCGAGTCATGGCAGTCTGTGTGGTCCAGTATTACCTGGAGCATGTCGCCCAGCCCCCCCGTCAGTATGTGATCGAAGGGGACGCTGAAGGGTACTGGCATCTGGCGCGCTGTCTGGCAGAGGGTGAGGCTTATCAGATCTACACCCCGCCCCGTTCCGTGTTACGGATGCCGGGGTTTCCGCTTTTGCTGGCCGCCTCGATACGGCTGTTCGGTGAGAGTTTGTTCGCTGCCAGGCTGCTGTTGGCGACCATCGGGGCACTCGGCTGTGTCGGTGTGTACGTGTTAGGGCAGCGACTCTTTGGATATCGCACCGGGTGGATCGCGGGCGGACTGGCCGCTGTCTCTCCTGTATTTGTGGGGTTCAGTGCGATCGAATTGACCGAGACTGTGTTTGCAGTGGCTCTTGTGTTTGGGTTAGTTCCGTTGGCACGCTGGGGACGTGAATCATGGTCGGTGTCGGAGACGCTGGGTGGCCATACCCACGGCATGGGCACCGCACTTCTGACGGGACTCATGTCCGGCGCATGGGCTGGAGTGGGCTGTTACTTGCGTCCGAGCTGGTTGCTCTTTCCAGCATGCTTGGTGTTTTGGCTCTGGGTGCTGAAACGGGATCGGGCTCGGTTGGGGTTGGCAGTCTGCACGGTGGCGGTCATGGTCGGGAGTCTTGTGCCGTGGGGCATCCGCAACCAACGATTGGCCGACGGGCATTTTGTGCTGACGACGCTTTGGATGGGCCCCAGTCTGTATGACGGATGGAATTCGAAAAACACGACTGGCGACAGCGACATGTCGTTCTTCGATCAAGAAAATCTGCTGTCCAGCATGTCCGAGTACGAAATGGACCGCGAATACCGCAGGCGGGCTTGGGCATTCGCTGCTGAAAATCCTGGCCAAGTGGTGGTGCTCGCAGGGAAGAAAGCCGTCCGCTACTGGAACCCATTCCCCAACGCCGACCAGTTCAAACAACTTCCCGCACTCCAATTCGTGTCGCTCGGGTGGTATCTGGTCGTGTTTCTGCCTGCACTTTTCGGCGCGTGGCAAGAGCGGCGCTCACTGGGCATCTTGGCCATTACGGCGGGGCCGATCCTCTATTTTGCTGCACTGCATCTGGTCTTTGTGAGTTCTGTGCGGTATCGGCTCCCCGGAGAGTACCCGCTTCTGGTTCTCTCGGCGATTGGATGGGAAAGCCTTCTCGGTCGGTGGAGGAAACGCACCGAAAACTGTGTTCCAGTGGTCTCATCAACGTCTGCCATTTCCAAGTAACACGTGATGAAACAAGGTGTTGCGTCAATCGCATTCGAGTGAATCTGTGCGGTCCTCAGCGGTTGTGCTTTGTCAATGATTGCGTTTTTCTGGATCATGCTTCCAGCCGACTGGCCAGATGGTTTTTTGGAGTGATGGAAGGTATCCTGACCCCCTTGTTACGGTCGACGTTCTTGTTTTTGGGATCGAACAACGGACTCATGATGAAGTCTGGAGGAGAGCAACAGCTCCGATGGCTGGGAGTGCCTGGAGCAGTGGTCGCGCGGGAGCGCCCCTGGGATGGACGTGTTGCTTCAAGGATACTCGGTCAGCCCACCGACATGGTTCTACCTGTCGACATTGCTGATTCTGGCCGTCTTCTATCGCTTCAACCGCTTTTGGTCGCTGCGTAATGTGGACTTGGTGCTGCTGCTACTTGCAGCTCCTGGTCTGCTGTTCGCCAAAAACGAGAGCACTCGTCAGCTCGGATACATCTGGTTGTTCTCACTGTCAGGGTTGTATTTGGCGAGGCTGTTAGCCGATCCGATCCTCCAACGTCGTCCTCAATTGGGACAAAACTTGAATAGTGGGGGGTTGATTTTTCTGTGCGCTGCGGCGTTTGTCTTTCTCTCGACCAAAGCCATCACCGACACGCTACCCGATTCCACAAAAGCCACCGTCCAGCAAGCCGATGATTTATTGAAGCGGACGAATGTCCCGGAACTCCCGCATGTCCAGGGGGAACCCGCCCCCGGTCCGGCTGCCTCTTTGCTCGCGGCCCCCGTCGAGTTCATGTTCGAAGAATTGGCAGCCCGCATCCTCTCCATTTTAGCGCATGGGGCCGTGGTGGCCGGGCTCATTGTCGCGGGCAAGAAGCTGTTTGGAGACGTGCAACTCGGTCTGGCTGCGGCCACGTTGTACATGCTGCTTCCCGGAACGGCTTACGATGTCGGGAAGTTCAACCATGTGTTGCCCGCCGCGCTGATCGTGTGGGCGATCGTGTATTATCGGAAGCCGGTGGTGTCGGGAGTGTTCCTGGGGCTGGCGAGCGGGGCGATGTTCTTTCCGGTATTTCTGCTGCCTCTCTGGTTCGCTTTTTATGGTCGACGGGGAAGTTTGAAATTCGGGATTGCTCTGGGAGCGGTGGCCTTGATCCTCGTGGGAAGTCTGGCGTTGACCTCACGAGACGGTTCGACATTCGTGGACAAAATTCTCGGCTCGGTCGACCTCGAAGTGTTGGCCTTCCGGTCGGATGCAACTGGAGAGGGGTTTTGGAAGCAATCTGAATATCTGTCCTTTTACCGCCTGCCGGTGATCGCCTTGTACTGTATGCAACTGGTCCTGCTGACTGTGTTCCCCAGGCAGAAAAACGTCGAGCATCTCTTGGCACACTCCGCTGCGATCATTATCAGCACACAGTTTTGGTACACGCAGCAGGGGGGCGTGTATGTGCTGTGGTATCTGCCGATGTTTCTGATGGTGGTTTTCCGCCCACGCCTCCTGCATCTCTTGCCTCCAGACTTGTCACTGGAGGCCAATACCACCTCCATTCGAGATCGAAAAGCCTCGGAGGCTCCCATCGCCACGGGCGGCGTCCGGTCGCAGTTGTACCGGTAAGGCGAGCGGCCAGACTTCGCCTACCAAAAGACTTCCGAAGTCTGACGGGTAAGACTTCACTGGTCACTCGTCTAACTGGAAATGATCAGTGGCTTGTGCGAGCTGCCGAGCCATTGAAGTCAATGAACGTTACTTCAACGTGAGCAACAGTCCCCGGACCTCCATCACCTGT
>JANOKO010000098.1:0-4334 GCA_031419335.1 Planctomycetota bacterium | reverse complement strand
TGTGCTGGCTGCGGCCGGTGCTCCCTTGACCCATTCGGCAGTCGACCAGATGCCGTGCGACTCGACGACACTGGAGCCGAGGTCTTGAAGGAGGGCGCGAAACTTGGCCGAGGTCATCTGCTCATTCGCCACGGCCCGCTGCATCACAAACCGGCGGTTGTTCGGGATGTACGCAAACATCTTTCCGTCTCCGAGGCTGTCGTTCTCAGCCAACAGACGCAGCAGCGCGGCACGCGGCACGGCTTCCGAGGATTTGGGGAGTTCATCGAGCCAGGCCATCAGCCACAGCGACTGCTGGTCTTGACTCAGAACAGCGGACATAGAGAGCGTCCACTCGGTCCCATCCATCTCGGCTCGGAAGGCAAAGTCGTAGCGCTGCAACTGCTTTTCGGGCTTCAGCCCTAATGCATTCACCATCTGGCCCAAACCCGCCTCATCAACTCCACCCGGCTGAAGCGGCAGTTTGGCGGCTTCCGCAGAGATGATGTTCGAGGCCGGAGCGGCGGCGGCCGGTGGCGAGGCAGCCGGTCGAGCGACAGCCGGAGTCTTGGCCAGCGGCGTTTTTGCAGCCGGGGCTTTCGTGGCGGGTGCCTGTGCCATACTGAAAGACGCCACGCTCCCGGTCATTGCTATTGCGGCGGCACCAGTCCAGATCCATCGGTTGAAACTGCTACGCATCATCCCCACTCCCTGGTCGTGTTCGGCGGCTTCGACAGCCCCCGCCGACATTGATCGAGTTCCGGCATAGCGATCACTGTTCCAACGAGAACTTTTCAGTTCTGTCGAAGCGATGTCGCCGATGCTCGCACCGGGCCGCAGGTCAGCCTGCTCTGAGACTGAACTCTTTAGGAGATCAGGTGGTCGAGGCAGATTTGAGACCATGTTTCAAACTGATCTCGGGCGAGTATCAGTTCTGACGGCTTTGCGAATCCTGCCTCATGTATCGACTCTTCACGGGCTCGAACTTTCGGTTCATCGATCTCAAACAGGTGAACTATTCCCAAGTGGACCTTACCGACCTCCGTGACATCGTCGTTAATCAGCCCAATGCAGCGTTCTTGATATTTTGATTCAAGAAAGACCTCTTCCTCGATCTCGCGACGCATCCCTTCTCGGTAGACACTGACCGCATGCTGGTCGATCGAAGAGATGTGCCCTCCCACCCCCACGGATCGCTTGCTGAGCAACCGGGTCTCCCCTTGCCCCTTGCCCCGACGGTAAGAGAACACCTCCCCCCGGCACATGAAGATGCAGTACGGAATGAGTTGCTTGAAGTTCGGATCCTGCTCCATCTCGTTGCGGGGACGGTAGCTGGTGTAGGCCGGGTCGAGCAGCGTCTCCAGATAAGGAGCGATGTTCGGCTGGAATCCCTGGAAGTATCCGACTTCATGAAACAACGAAGTGGGAACGACCAGAACATGTTCCATTGTCTGGGAGGCAGTCGTCATGCGCAGGGGGCCTAGGACTCGGGGAGAAGGGCTCGGGCTGCGATGAGGTTACAGAGGGGACTGTCGTGCCACAATCGAAGAGCGGCTGGGAAACCGCATTCGTGTGTTCGTTTGGATTGTAGGCGATTTCTCCGAAATCGCAGGGGCGGCAGTCTCCCTGAGTGACATTCACGAATCGCGGACCGGTTGTGACTCTGCTGCGGTTCTCGAAGGCGTGCGTCGCACCAGCGATTGCGGAGAAATCGCCGACACGGGTGAAATTCTCACTCGCCCTTGTGTATCACTGACAAACGAAACGTACATACTCCGCATTCAATCCCAATGAGAATGCCAACTCCCGATGATCCCGCTGAAATCACGGGCCGGAGAAGTGCCAACGCCAGTCGGGTCCGTTGTGGCGACCGCGAGACGTAAAACTGCATCCGACGGAGCGGGATTGCGCCACGAATCTGCTACTGGGCAGGCACAACTCGCTTCGCGGCGATCTGTGCTTTCGTCTGTTTGTCGGGCTGATATTCCCAGAAGGGCTTACCATCGAACTCGAATTCACGCTGCGTCGGGTCGAATTCATCGCCCCGGCAGGTGAATTTCTGCACCAGCACTTTGCGCCAAGTGCGCTGCTGGTCGGCTTCACCACGGACCTCGTAGACGTTACTGAAGCCCTGAAAAATAACCTTAAAGAAGTCTGTTTTTGCGTCGACTCCGTCCCAAGTGGCGACCCCGTGAATCCACGGCTGCTCGGGAATGTCTGCGGCGACGGCCTCGGGCACGGCGCGGACAACGGAAATCGAGTCCAGAAAGGTCTGCTCCGCAAGAACAGGGCGCTCAATGGTGTTAATCTGTTTCAGGGCTGCGGGCAACACATGGTCAACATGGATAGCAACGGGAATCTCCGTTTTGCGGTCGTCGTATGCGACGAGGGTCAACTGCGGGATGAACATTGGCGGACCGGGAGACGGGTCGAGCATGTTGACGGGATCGGTGTCGGCTCCGACGGTGCTTTTGATGATCGGTCGCGGAATCGCGCGGTACGCCAGATACCAGACCTGCTGCGGCTCGGCGTGGCCCGGGACGGAGCCCATGACCATCCGCATGGGCTTCATCTGGACTTCCATTTCCCAGACAGAGAGCTGTCGAGCCACTTCCGATCCCGTGGTCAAGGGCTTGACCGCCATCTCGAACCCGCGGTCCAGAGCTGCCTCCTCCGCCCCGAGGTCAGCGCTCAGACCCACACCAAGAACGGAACCACACAGCAGACTGAGGAATGAGCGACGATCGAGGGGCGACATCAGCCGGGCCTCCACGGGAACCGATACAACCCATCGGACAACAATCTCGACGGGATGAGCTGGCAAGAATACCAGCACGATTGAATGTACGTTGGGACGGGACGGGGGTCAAACCGTACCGCTTGCGCGCACTCTCTCCGAATCGTTGAGTCGTACGCAAAGGGGGGGTGACTGGAGAACTTCATTCGGGGCTTCTGAGGATTCAGCGGATTGGTGTTCAGGTTGAGGAACAGGAGGGCTCGATGCGGGTAGATTCCCGGAGCCGTTGCTTGTCTCTCCCGGTGTGACATGGCTGATTTCCCATGAAACCTCCTCTTTCCGATCGGGCTGACTTGAAACGGCTGAGAATCGAAAGCAGCTCAGGTCGCGCCGAGGGAAACGGAATGTTGGAACAACACGGGAGGCCGTTCGAAAGTTAGAAATGATCGATACAATCGGTCTACGCGTTTCGCGTCGTCGAACCAGAGACACTGTCAAAGAGCCTCGATTTGTCGAACCTGGACCCGATTCCCGATGATCTCGCACGAGTGTGTGAAGTGTGTGAGCAGGCATGCTTGATGGAGGCGACGGCTCGCAAACCAGGGAATGTGCATCCGGAAGCCAGGTTCGACGATCTGTGCTATCAGGATTTTGTTCAGTCGGCGAAGTGGGCCTCGCCGCCACTGGCTCGAGCGGGCGTCGAGGGAGTGGGGTGGGCGGTCCGAGAAGCTGTCCGCGCGACACGCGAGCGAGTAGGCACGAACACGAATCTCGGAATCGCTTTGCTGATCGCTCCGTTGGCGGCAGTTCCACTCGATCAGCCGTTGGCAACCGGGATCGCCAGCGTGCTGCGGGCTTTGACTCCGGAGGATGCGGAACATGTCTACGCTGCAATTCGCCTTGCACAGCCCGCTGGAATGGGGAACGTGCAGAACGGCGATGTGTCTGCCGCATCGCCCCGTGACCTGCTGTGGGCGATGCGACAAGCTGCAGATCGTGACTGGATCGCCCGGCAGTACGTGATTGGGTTTCGCGACCTCTTTCAGACCGCTGTTCCGATCCTGTCGGAGTGGAGACCTTGGGCGGGTTGGGAGGAGCGAGTCATCCACCTGCATTTGGAGCTGATGGCTCTCTGGCCGGATACGTTGATCGCTCGTAAATGCGGACTGGATGTGGCGGAAGAGTCGTCGCGTCGAGCACGAAAGGTGCTGGACTCCGGCTGGCCAGACAACTCTCCGGGGAAGATCGCCCTCGCCGAGTTCGACGCCTGGCTGCGTGCTGATGCCCATCGGCGGAATCCTGGCACAACCGCAGATGCTGTGGCGGCCACGGTGTTTGCCACGATTCGTGAAGGCCGGGGAACTTTCCCGGATTGGGTATGGCCGCTCTGAAGCGTACGATGTCGCTGCATTCGTCAGAACGCAGGCGAACGAGAGTCAATGTCACGTCCAAGTTCACCGCACGACGAATCTGGAAGTAGTCAGTGATTCGAGGATCGCGATCTCACGTTCGAACGTGTTCTGTCTGTCCCTCGTGTCCAGGCGAACGCAGTTCCAGGAGCATTCAGGATGCCACAGGCACAGTTCCGCGTCCGAGTCACCAAGGACCACCTGGTCTT
>JANOKO010000097.1:0-3061 GCA_031419335.1 Planctomycetota bacterium | reverse complement strand
GACCTTCGCGAACATGTTGAGTCATGCGCGGAGCAGCTGCGAGAACCGCGAGCATTTCTTCGAGGATTCGCTGCCGACCATCGAGTGTCTTCGCGGGGTACTTGGCTTGCAAGCAACTCAGCTTGAAGTCAAGGGCTTCCGGGGCGGATTCCACGAGGCTGCGCAGAGCATCGGCTCCTTCGGCGGCGAGGAACTCGTCTGGGTCTTTACCGCTGGGCAGCGTCAGAATTCGCAGGTCGACATCTTGGACGATGAACCGCTCCAGCACACGTTCCGCAGCGGCCATACCGGCGGCATCACCGTCGTACACGAGGACGACCTTGCGGGCAAACCGCTTGAGGATCGTGACGTGCTGGTCGGTGAGCGCGGTGCCGAGCGTGGCGACGGCATTCTTCACACCGAACTGGTGACAGGCGATGACATCGGTGTAGCCTTCGCAGATCAAGGCAGTCTCGGTCTTGCGGATCTCGTCGCGGGCCGCGTCGAGGGCGAAGACCAGCTTGCTCTTCTGGAACACGACGCTTTCCGGGCTGTTCCAATACTTGGCCGGATTCGTCGAACCGGGAAGAATGCGTCCCCCGAAACCCACCGCTTGAGCACGTTCGTTGCGAATCGGGAATAGCACGCGGTCGACGAAGAAGTCGTAAAACCCGGGACCGTTGTCGCGCTGGGCGATCAGTCTCGCTGCGACGAGCTGCTCCGGTTTGAACTGGCCACGAGCCTGAACTTGCAGCCAGTCCCAGCTGTTGGGGTGGTAGCCAATGCGGAACTGTTTGACCATTTCTGGGGTCATGCCGCGACTGCGAATGTATTCACGCGCAGCCTCTGCTAAGGGGTCTGAGAGGAAGGTGCGGTGGAAGAGTTCTTGTGCCCAGAGGAGGGCTTCGTAGATGGCGGTGCGGGAGTCCTCGTCGCCGCGTTTTCCCGAGTATTCCGGGAGCTTGATATTGGCCCGCTTGGCCAGGATTTCGAGGGCCTCACGGAAGCCGATCTTCTCCCGCTGCATCACGAATTCGAAGCAGTCGCCGCCCGCATTACAGACCCAGCAGCGATAGCTCTGCCGGTCGGCATACACCCGCATTGATGGGTTGTGGTCATCATGAAACGGGCAGAGGCAGACATGCTCGCGACCGCCCCGCTGCGGAGTCAGAGCGACCGCTTCTCCGATGAGAGCGACAATGTCCGTTTGGGCACGGACCTGTTCTTTGATGTCGCTCAACTGGTCCACGGGCACCATCCACGTCACAAGCAGGGAAGAACCCCGGCAGTGAGACCCTCGATCCGGCTGCATCTCCCGCATTTGCGAAAGAAGCCACCCCACCCGAAGAGTCAGCACCACTGTGCAACATGGGTCAGACAAGTGGACAAGCGTCCGCTCAACATCAGCAGTTCCGACCATCCCGTTGCGTTAAGAGTCTACACGCACCCCTCACCGAGGTCAAATTGCATCAGTGCGGGATCACCCAGAGAGTTGCGTCGTAACTGCATGTTCGGCAGGATGTTGAATACAGGAACGACCGCTGGCCTCAGCCCAGTGCGTGGAGCTTTCGCAACCCGCAAACTCTCGCACATGAGTGATTTTGAGAGACCATGCCAGATTCTAGCCAGTCTCGTCGGACAATTGGGTTTTAAGACTTGCGCCAAGGGGGCAGGCGTTGAGGATTGAACAGTGAGTGCTGGGATTTCAGTGAGAAGTCGATGAACTGTCCGCTGACCCCAGTCCGACTTTCCTCGCGGGTAAGTTGTCCAATCGCCGACAGTGCTTCCAGGCCAACACCAGACTCGCGGGCAGATGAAAACCACCGGCGACGATCGCATAGGCACAGGCCACTCCCATCACCCCATATCGCAATCCCCCTTCCCAAGCCAGCCCCGCCATGGCCACCGAAGTGATTAACTGAGGAATGAGGAACGGATCTCGTTTATACAATCGAATCGAAGAGTGCAGGGGATTAGTGATCAACATCAACGCGAGACCCCCAATCAGTATTCCCGTCTCGGGGAGTGAAAGAAAACTCATTCCCGCCTTGTGTCCCATTATGAGCAGAGCATAAACACACGACACAAAGGCCCCAGCACCCAAGAGAAACACCGCCAGCGAAATCAGTCCTGTTTTGAACAAGCGTCGCCTCAGCTGCACATGCTCACCCTGCGCGGCCAACGCTCCGAACTCTGGAGCGCGAGTACTGATCCAGGCCAAGCTGGCCCCTTGGAGTGTCAACAAGATGGTCCAGGTCATGCCGAACCTCCCGGCTTCGATGTCTCCTTGCTGATGAAAGACCACACGGCCGAAGTAATACGTGCTGAAGTAACCCCCGATGGTCTGAATCGCCAGTCGCCAGAACAGCGGCCAGAGCTCATGCAGCCAAGGTGTCTGGAGTACCTCATGACGAGCATTGAGCGATGCAAATGTCTGGCGATACCGCACCTGAACCAGATAAAACTCCCATGCCCAGCGAACAGCGTTGGAGGCCACCAGTGCCCATAACCCACCACCCGCCAGCAGCGTGATCCAGACCACAAACGTCCCCGTGATCGCTTGCAGGAGTCGATAAAAATTGATCGTACCGACCTGTTGGCAGCCCTCTAAGATCGCCATCTTCGGCACATAAATCACGGCGGCTGAATTCACCACCACGAGTGCGAACCACGGAGCAAGCCAATCGCATTGAGGCTGTGCAGCACTGAATTCAAAATAGCCGTCAAGACTCACTCCCCCCAAAAAAACGAGGGCACAGACGGCAAACCATCGTGCGGCAAACCGGTGCAGACTCGATAACCTCCCCAGGGACACCGCGTCACCCTCAATCCGTCCCACGGCATCGAACCGCAACTGGGACCACTCGTGACTGGTCATCAACAGCACCAACCCCGGCAGCCCCAACTCGACAAACATCTGCATCGCGACCAGACTGATGAACTGCTGGTAGACTCCGCGCGTGCTGTCATCGAGGAACTGTGTCAACAAGAAGACGGTGAACACCCCTGACAGGGACTGCCATCCGCGCGACATCAACACATACGCCACAGCACGATGCCACAGGCCAAGCTTCAGTGCGGC
>JANOKO010000096.1:0-16107 GCA_031419335.1 Planctomycetota bacterium | reverse complement strand
GTCCGCTTCAGGATTTTTCCTGTCGACCGAGTCAGAAACAGCACCGCAAAACAGGTGTCGTTCTCGTTTCCGCCGTGACCGACGGTCATATGCCAACTGCCGTCCGCGTTCTGTTCCGCGAGCAACGCGTCGGCACATTCATTGAACCAATCACGATTCGCGATTTTGGTCACATTCAGGAGTGCCGCCATGCGTTCCAGTGAGTAGTAATAGTAGGCCTTATGCTGCGTCTCTTGGTTGGTCGCATCGAAGCGGGCGCTGACCCAGCGAAAAGCCGTGGACGACGAGGAAAAAGCGCCTTCAGGAATTCTTCCGGTCGCGGCGGCAAGTTTGGCTTGGACTTCCTTTTCATCCAGGTTCACGAGTTCCAAGGCTCCGGCCTCCTTGGCCGTCTTCTTGGGAGAGTCGGCGGTGGCTTCCGAAGTGGGGGTCTCTGATTTCCCGTCATTGAATCCCTTCTCCAACTTCTTCATCCGCTTGGCGTCCAGGTTGATCATCGCAATATACATCGAACCAACGCTATTGATACTCATGTTCAGTGTCGACTTGCCCATCTCTTCATTGGGTTTTAAGTAGCCGGGCCAATAGGGGTAACCTCCGTCCGAATTGTGGCAACTGGCTTGCCAACCGAGAAACCTCTCCCAGACTTGCGGATCGATCTGCACTCCGGCACGTGATGCAGCCCACAGACCAAGACATGCGTAATGCGAAATGCTCACATCGCCGTTGACAGCGTCGGGATTGCGCTGCGCCACCGGGTAATGCCATGCGCCAGAGGATTCTTGATTGGCAATCAAGTAATTGGCGATGAGTTGGATTTCCGGTTTGTATTTCAAGCCTTCAGGATCGATGTCGGCCAGGAGCGTCACTGCGACGCCCGCTTCGTAAATATGATTCGTGGGAGGCTGAAACACTCCCCCCTGGATGTAGGAACGCACATGCGCGACAGCCTGATTCATGGTCGGGCTATCGTGGGGTTCACCGGCTTTCAACAGCGCAAGGTAGGCCATTGATTTTGAGCCACCACTCCGCTTGTCCATTGTGGACTTCAAGTGGGCCGCCCCTTTGGCAATGGCTTGTTGAATCTGGGCCTTGTCGGCAGCTCGGACCGGACTGAAAAGTCCACAGCACCCCGCTGCGACCAAGAGGCAGAACAGCGCGCGATTGGGAAGTGAAGACATCAGTCCATCTCCGATCTGAGACGGCACATCCCCCACGCTCAGCCGGGATGGCAGGATGGTGCGTCGCTCGTCAGATTATCCCGTGTCTGCACCAATTCGCAAGATGGACTGCCGACCGACACCCAGGTTTTTGCAGACGGGAGCCGAATCCGATTGAGAGACACGCCGTATTGGCGGTAGAATGCGATGGGTTGCTGTTTTCCCCCCTCGCACTTGGCGATGCATGCTCAGTCTCACCCACGAACTGGAAACTCTTCGCCATCGCATGCGGCGTTTGGTGTTGCTGCGCGGTCTCTTGGTGTTACTGGCGGTTGGGGTGGGACTGGGGTTGTTACTGGGCCTGGTGGATTATTTTTGGCATTGGCAGCAAACGTCGACTCGCTGGGTGCAGTCTGCCTTGTGGTTGTCGGGGTGTGTGTTTGCCTTAGCGTGGTTTCTCGTGCGACCTCTTCGGGTTCCGTTGAGTGACCTGGAACTCGCCCGGATCATTCAGCGCGAATGGCCGACTCGGGCTCCCGATCTGACTTCTGCGGTGGAATTTGAGAATGCGCAGATGTCCCGAAACATGGGTGCCCCACAGTTGCAGCACGTCACGGTGAGTCGCGCTCAAGTCCAGTTGGCCACCGTACCGTGGCAATCGGTCGTGACGGCGACCACAGTCTGGGTAGCTGCGGGTGGAACTTTAGCGCTGGGGGCGCTATTGACGCTGGCAGTTGCACATTCGCCAGAACAGGTCAGGATCGGTGCGAGCCGACTGGTGTCCCCTTGGGCGGAGATCGACTGGCCTCGTCGGACCACCTTGGTGTATTTGAACGAAGACTTGGAGCCCATCGACAACACCAACGATCCTGCACTGCGCGCGGGAGTGGGAGAGCCACTCACGATCTATGTGGAGAATCGAGAGGGGGGACTCCCCGCAAAGGTGCTATTCGAACGCCGGCTGTCCTCCGGGGATCTGGATCGCGGGGAACTTCGCCACACGACGCTGCACGATCCACGGGGGCGCTCGCACGCAGTCGCGGTCGCCCATCTGCCGACCGAAGCACCCTTCGAATTTCGCGCACGAGGGGGAGACGATCACCGGGCTCCATGGATCACCATTGATGTGGTGCCGCTGCCTCGCATTGAGTCGTTTGCAATCACCATCACACCGCCGAAGTACACCGGTCTTCCCGTCGAGACCGTACGCAGCGGCGTGGGGCATGTCCAAGGTTTGGTCGGTAGCCAGGTCAACATCCGTTGTCGAGCTGCGGCAGCGTTGAAGTCCGTCGTCCTGAACAAGGGAAACGAACCTCGCATGCCACTCCCGCTCACTGCGGATGATCAGGAATTTACCTGGGAATGGACACTGGCGGATGCCGAACGGTCTATGTATTGGCTCGACGTGGTTGACCCCTATGAACTGCGTGCGGCCAACCCGCCCCGATACGAGATCCGTTGTGTCGCTGACCTGGAACCGGTCGTGTCCCTCATCAATCCCGTTTCCGACCTGCGCTTGACAGCGCTGGCCGACATTCCCATTGAAGGTGCAGCCCATGACGATCTGGGGATACAACACACGGAACTGGTCTACGAGCTTCCCGGGTTGTCAGCGAGCGGACAGTCGATCATGGAACAGCGATCGATCCCGCTGGGGCCAGTCCAGGCAGGTTCGCAAGAGCAGACCATACACACGACCTGGAACCTGGCTGAGTTGGCACTCCCTCCCGGCTCACAAGTTCGCTTCTGGTTGCAGGCGACAGATGCCTGCAACCTCAACGGTCAACCGGGGCAAGTCGGACGCAGTGCCACACGTATCGTCTCGATCGTGACCCGTGATGAGAAGCAATTGGAACTCAGTGCCCAGCAAATCCAGATCGCTCAGCGCATTTCACAGTTGACGGAGCGGCAGTCCACCGTCGAGCAGTCGACGCGCGAGATTGTCGAGCAATGGAAAACTGTGGGGACGTTACGCTCCGCTGACGAGTTGGACCTCGATCGAGTTCAGTCTCAGCAACAAGAGATTGCGAGGGAGTTGTCAGACTCTCCTCGCGGCATACTCAGTGAATTGCGATCACTCCAGAAGGTGCGGAAACAGAATCACCTGGACGATGAGACTTCCCCCCACTCAGTCGGCTTGTGGGAGTCTGCTCTGACACCACTCGTTGTGGAAGTCCTTCCCGCGGTCGACAAACAGCTCAGCACTGCCCGGCAAGGGGTGCAGTCCACACCCGGTGCAAACTCGACCACAAATGAGCAGACCACGGCGGCTCTCGAACAGGCCCACGCGGGACAGAAGCAGACGCTTGAGGATTTGACACACCTCGCTACTGAACTGGCGCATTGGCAGCATGACCAGGATCTGGAGAAACGCTTCTTGGAGATCACGGAACGGCAAGCATCGCTTCGGGAGCAGTCGCTGACCATCGGGCAGCAGACCACAGGCAAGGCGGTAGCAGACCTTTCGACACAACAACAAGCCGATCTCGCCCGCGCTGCTGACCGGCAAACATCGCTCGCACGAGATGTCGAGCAACTGGCAACACAACTCGCAGCGGACACCAGTCAGTCCCAGAGCAGTCCAGACTCGTCAGCGTTTACCGAAATGGCCAACCGCTTGTCGGAGCAATCTGTGGCAGCGGCCATGCGAGGGATTGCAGACGAGCTGCGAAAGAACCATGTGCAGTTGGCGACCGATACCCAACAAAAATTGCTGGAGTCGTTGCTGGCCTTACAAAAGTCACTCCACCAAAACCGGAGTCAGACTGCACAATCGGAGGTCGAGGAGTTGAAGCGGGCCCTCTCCGACGCAAGAGATCTCAGCCAGCGCCAGACGGAATTGCATCGCCGGACTGAAGCTCTGCCGGGACCGACGGCGGATGGTGAGCGTGCCGCTCAGTCAGAAGAGATTCAGACGCTGCAGAAGGAGATCGAAGAGCAGACCACCGACTTGGCACACAGGTTGCGTCGAGAGCAGCATCCGGATTCTTCCAAAGCTTCTCAACGCGCCAGTGACCGTATGCGGGAGGCGCGAGAAACACTGGAGCAAGAGCAGATCACGCCATCTTTGGAACGCCAGACTGAAGCCCTGGATGAACTGGAACAGGCTCGTCAATCGCTGGATCAGGAGCTGCAAGACGCCAGCCAGCGTGCCGACGAAGAGCGTCTGACTGCCGTAGGTCAACTGGTCATCGCACTCCTCGAACGCGCCCATGCCGCGCGCGACGAAACGATTCGTATCGAAGAGCTCCGTGTCTCCCAGGGCAAGTGGACTCGCGGCCAGTTGAAGTCAGTCCAACTGGCGGCTGACAGCCAGCGCGACGTGGCCCGCAGTTGCCAGCAAGCGGCTGAAGATCTGGGGTCGGCGGGTGTCATGGGGCTCTGTTTGAAACTCGCGACAGAGCATTTCACGTCGGCTGCTAGCCGACTCGATGATCGCGATGCGGGCGAGTTGACGCAGGCAGAGCAACGGGCCGGATCCACCCTGCTCGATCAATTCATTGCCAGCTTACCGTCCGCGAAGGCTTCCTCGTCAGAGCTGCCGAATCCCGATGGGGAGAGACCGCCTGCAGGACAGGAAAACGCGGAACAGAAACAGTCCTCACCCCTATTGGGTGTCGAGTTGCGACTGCTCTTGCGGATGCAGGAAGATCTGCTGACCCGAACCCGTACGCTGGCTGATTTGAAGGCGAATGGGCATGATCTGACTGCCGACCAATTGACGGAGTTCCGGCAACTGCGAGGACGCCAGAAAAAACTGGCGGAGACGGCTCGGTCGGTACTCAGTGGCAGTCCACCGGACGCAGGAACGGAAGGACAACCGTGATGTCCAAACGATGCGTTGAATGGGCCGAGATGTGCCGCATCTCGGCCACCAGAAGAGAGGATCGCGTGACCGCTGTGGTGGAAGAGGCTGGGGCCACGCGGTCCGCAGAGAGCGTCCGGAGTACGCTCGCAGTCTCGGACTTCCTGCAGCGCGACCTGCTGTACAATCCTCCTGCTCTGTTGTGGAGCGAAAGGCAACATCCATGATCGCCACAAGCACCATAACTTCACATCCCACTTCGTCACCGGGGCGTACGTACGGATTCGCAATGAGATCTGGAACAAGAGTGCGGCATTGGATGTTTGTTTTGGCGATGCTCATGCTGATTGGCAGTTGGGCCATGGCCGCTGAGCCGGTGGCGGGCGACACGACCACTGTGCCTGAACCGGCCGTAACATCACCCCCGAAAGTCGAATCTCGATTGCCACCCGCTGAACCCAACACGGATCCGCTGCCCCTTGATGCGGAAGGAGTGATTGAGAAACCCTTGGATGTAGAGGCTCTGCTCGACGAACTTCTCGCGGCCATGGATCAAGCGGTCGAGGAACTCGACAGAGAACACCCCACGTCCGTGGCGGTGCAGAGTCAGCAACTCGCTGTTGACCGATTGAAGGAGCTGTTAAAGACGGCGGAGCAATCCCAGTCCAGCAACAACTCGTCCTCATCGAGCAAGAATTCCCAGTCCTCTCCCTCGGAGGCCAATGCCGAGAACACTCAAGAGTCGAACGCGTCCGAACCGAGTGGCAATGGAGGTCGCCGGTCCGATGATCAGAATTCGGTTGAGTCGAGCGAGGACGTCTCTGGGCCGACTCAGGTAGGCTCGGGCGGCCAGGCCCTCGGAGCCAGGGCCAGTGGCGTCTGGGGGCACCTCCCGTCTCGCGAACGCGAAGCCCTGTTTCGCTCCCTCAGTGAGAGCTTCCTCCCCGAGTACCGAGATCAGATCGAACGGTATTACGAAGCGATGGCAGAGAAGAAATGAGAGGGAGATCGTGGAGAGTCGAGGGTTGGACCACAGAGACAACCGAAGCTCGAAACCGCCTCCAACCCTCATTCGCTTCGACAACTTCTGCTTCCAGATGTCAATTTCCCACCCTCAACCCCGCTCTACCCTCACCCCCCCATGTCCACACGCATCGGTCTCTACGCTGGCAGCTTCGATCCCGTCACACTGGGCCACCTGGACATCATTCGCCGGGGAGCCCGGCTGGTGGACAAGCTGATTGTGAGCGTGGGCATCAACCCGGATAAGCGCCCCTTGTTCACTCCTTCGGAACGGGTCGATCTGCTGCGCGTGGTGTTGACCGACCTCCAGAACGTCGAGGTCGACTGCTTTGAGGGTCTGACAGTGGACCATGTTCATCGCCGCCAGGCGGGCGTGATGCTGCGGGGCATCCGTACCGTGTCCGACATTGAGTCTGAGTTCACCATGGCTCTGACCAACAGGACTCTGTCACCCGATGTGGAAACGGTGTTCCTGATGGCCAGTGAAAAATACTCCCACATCTCCAGTACCCTCATCAAACAAATCGCACAAATGGGCCGCGACCACAGCTTGACCCATCTGGAGCAGTTTGTTCCAGAACAAGTGATTGGGCCGTTGCTGAAGAAAGTACGGAGTTAATCGAAGCCCACCCAAACGCTGATCGAACCGTCATTGAGAACGAGAGAGGCTCCCTTGAATCCATTCATCGTGTGTGTGTTGTCCAGTATCCTGTCACTGTCCCTTTTGGAAATCCCATCGATTGCTGAGGAACCAAGCCACGCGGCCTTTCCGGGCACACAGTCCGATTGGAACGGCTTTGTGAAGCACGACTTCGAGGTCGATGGACGCCCAGTCCTCGTCGTCTCCCCTCTGACGACAGCTCCGGGACGCCCGTGGTTGTGGCACGGCGAGTTTTTCGGTCACAAGCCAGACCCCGACATCGCCCTCCTCCACAAGGGGTTCCACATCGCCTACATGAACACTCAGGACATGTTCGGGTCGCCGACAGCTGTGGCTCATTGGAACAAGTTTTATGAGAAGTTGACGGAGCAGCACGGCCTGTCGAAGAAGCCAGCTTTCATTGGACTGAGTCGGGGCGGGCTGTACTGTTACAATTGGGCTGCGGCCAATCCGGAAAAGGTCTCGTGCATATACGGCGATGCACCGGTGTGCGATCTGAAGAGTTGGCCCGGCGGGAAACTCAAGGGGCGGAGCCGGGCGACTGGCAATGCCAATGAGTGGCCCAAGATGCTCAATGCCTATGGATTCAAAGATGATGCTGAGGCTCTGGCCTACAACAAAAACCCGGTCGACAACCTCGCTCTGCTCGCCAAGGCACAAGTGCCTCTGCTGCATGTGTACGGCGACGCCGACGAGCATGTGCCCTGGGACGAAAACACGGGCGTGATTGCTGAACGTTACAAGGCCCTGGGCGGCAAGATTGTCCTCATCCCCAAACCGGGTGTCGGTCACCACCCCCACGGATTGGTAGACTCGACACCCATCGTGGAGTTTATCGTCCAGCATGCGTCGCCTCAGCCGAATCGCCCCAACCGCAACCCGTAGTGGATTGTCGCACTGCACAGTTCGTGCTGCCTCAACACCCACACTCGAAATTATGGCAGACCGGTGGGAAAGGACCAGGCACCGGTTGAGCCGTGGGCCACGTCGTGTTTGCGTGCCAACCAGACAGCAACCCCCAACTCAACGCGGAACCCTTGATGACCTCCATGGCAGTCATTCTTCCGGCTGCGGGCAAAAGCTCGCGGTTTGTGGGTTCGCCGGTGTCGATCGATATCGACAGCCTCGACGGGGAGGAATCGGCACATCCGGCGTCCCTCAAGAAGCCGTTCATCACGCTTCAAGGCGAACCGATCTGGTATCGATCTGTCGTTCAATTCCTGCACCGCGCGGATGTCGTGCAAGTCGTCATCGCTGTCTCTCCAGAGGATCTCGACTGGTTCCGGTCTCGGTTTGCCTCTTTGTTGTCACAACTACGGTCGGTGCAGGTGGTGGCCGGAGGGGCTGAGCGGGCTGATACAGTGCAGGCAGCCTTACACGAGATTCCAGAGTGTGTCGAGCTGATCGCGGTCCACGATGCCGCTCGACCGCTGATTCGCGAAGAGACGATCGAAGCGGTGGTGCAAGCGGCCAGGCGGACAGGAGCGGCGATCCCAGCGACGGCGATCACCAGCACCATCAAGCGCGTGGATGGCTTGCAGCGGATTTCGGAAACGGTTCCCAGAGCAGGTCTCTGGGCCGCCCAGACACCACAGATTATACGACACGACTGGCTGAAGCGGGCCTTTTCCGAACGCGGATCGTTCCAGCCCACAGACGAAGCTCAGTTGATTGAACGTCTGGGCCTGCCCGTCGAGATCGTGATCGGACCCTCATCGAACATGAAGATCACGACGCAGGATGATTTAGATCTGGCAGAGGCGCTACTGACTCGACCCGTTACCAGGATGGGTTGCCGCCAGTTCGCGGGCCTGTCTGGGTCATCCCCAAAGTGTGATTGATGGCTAGCATCCATGAGTCGCAGCTTGGTCCGCCTTCCCCCAGCCAGAATGAGTATCCCATGAGTCATGAAGATCGACTGGTCCGAATCGAGTCAGCTCTGATGGAGTTGCAACGGCATGTGGAGTTGCTGAATGAGGCACTCTTGAACCAGCAGAAAGATTTCCACGGAATCCAGTCGCAGATCAGAAAGATCGAGTCACTGGCCGCGGAGTGGTCCGACCCACTGTCGTCGCCGGTGGACGAGCGACCGCCTCACTACTAAACATAAACTGAGCCTACTGGTCATTGGCATTCTAAGTGTCCAGCCAGCATCCCCTGCGACATTCGATCCATTAGCAGTCATGGATCGGTCCGAATTCGTTTTTTTTCGCCTCGAATTGACGAGAGTCATTCGCTGCGTAAACTTGGCTTCGCTTGGACTTTGCATAACACGGTTGACAGTCCTTCATTGATTGGCCCCCGGATTCATGGCGCGGACCCCCCTACCTTCCACCCTGGTTGGACTGCTCACAGCTGCAGTGTCTCTTGTGGAGGAGTCGCGGGCTTCGGCCGTTTTGTTATTGGCCGATGTGCCCTATGACCTCAAGTCGGTTAAGGAGATTTTGGGTCCGAGTCCACTGATCGTGGCTTCGCACAAAGCGGACGTACAGCAGGCCTGCCTGGAGGACAAAGTGACGCTCGTGCCATTGATCCACGAGCCATTGACCCGCCAGGTCCAGGTCAGCCAGGCTCTGCTCGAAGCGATCGCGGATAATCTGGTATCGACCGGGGATCAGGTGGTTGTGGTCTATACCGCTTTCGATCGCGAGCATATCGATACGATCAGTGTGGTGAGTCTGTCAGAACGGTTGGCGCGTTTGACGACTCGGGATTTACAGCGATTGGAGACTCAGGTTCCGCTGGAGACATTGCGCCGAGTCGTAGACTTGGCAGTCGAAATCGGACGCGAGGGACGTGAGGGACATAAAGTCGGCACCCTGTTTGTCGTCGGTCAGCACCGTAAAGTGATCGAAATGTCTCACGAGGGGGTGCATGACCCCTTCCGTGGCTATAGCGCCAAGGAGCGGATGATTACCAATGCTCGCGTCCGTGAGAGTATCAAGGAACTCGCTCAAATCGACGGTGCCTTTGTGATTTCGGCGGAAGGGGTCGTCATCGCGGCGGGACGGATCTTGGATGCCGCAGCCGAAGACATCACGCTCTCCAAAGGGCTTGGAGCTCGCCACTGGGCGGCTGCCGGAATTTCAAAGGCGACCAAGGCGATTGCCATTGCTGTCTCGGAATCGACCGGGACGGTCCGGATTTTCCAGGACGGCATCGTTGTGCTGCGTATCGAGCCAATGGATCAGGCCATGAAATGGCACGAAGTCGCCACCGAACCTCCGGATGAATAGGGATCGCATGGATTCCCTGCGTATGTGGCTAATCGTTACAGACCGGCTGCCCTGACTCTTGGTCTGGGAATTCGCAGAGTTCACTTCTCGTTCGAGTTGCTTTCAGGTTCGGCGGCAGTTTCAGCCGATTCCAGTGGTACGATGGAATCGTTGTTTTGGTCCCTGAATAGGGATCTTGTTCCGAAGGATTGGAACACTCAGCAACGATCGCTTCTGGGCGATCGTATGGGGGTGTTCGCATGTCGACTCATACGCTTCGATGGTCTCTCTTGCCCGTGTGTGCCCTGGCCGGTTTGGTCTTGATAACGGGGTGTACTGCCCGGCGCAATTCGACGCGTGTTCCGCGCTCCGGATCTCGAGTTCTCCATAACATCACCCCCGATCGAGACTACAACCCGCCCTCCGAACTCTCACCCTTAACCCCTCCTGCACCGGGGGACTCCGATCCGCCGCCGCCCACGCGAAGTACATCGGACTTGCCTCCAGCTCCGCCTCAAGATGACTTTGAGTCCGCAGACCATCCGGGTCGTCACAGTGCCAGCTTTGGTCCATATACAGGGCGAGTGACACCTGCGTCCGAGTCGTCCGACCAATCAGCAGCCGTACTTCAGGATTCCTCGGCGGTCCGCTGAGCCGTCATTCAACCTGATCCCATCGAAGCACCCGCATCCATCGCATGCGAGGTGCTTCGTTTGCTTTAGTTTCCCCTGCGGGCAGGATACGATCCGGTGCTCGGATGCGTCTCTCCCCGTTGGGCGAGGCCCCGAAATGGAGTTGTTCATGGCCGCGCAGTACATCATGACCATCGAAGGTCTGACCAAGATCTACGATGAAGATACGATCCTCAAGGATATCTGGCTGTCGTTCTATCCGGGTGCCAAGATTGGTGTCATTGGCAATAACGGGTCGGGTAAGTCGACTCTGATGCGGATCATGGCAGGTGAGGACAAGAACTTCGAGGGGACGGTCCGGCCAGCCAAGAACATCAAGATCGGCTACCTCCCGCAGGAGCCGCGCCTCGACCCGACCAAGACCGTTGACGAAGAGGTGCAAGCGGGCGTGGCCGAGTCCCAAGCCGTCCTTGACCGGTACAACGAGATCAACGAGAAGCTGTGCGAGCCGATGGAACCGGAGGCGATGGAGAAGCTGCTCGAGGAGCAGGCTACCGTCCAGGACAAGATCGACCACGCTAATCTGTGGGAGCTCGACCGCATGGTCGAGGTGGCCAGCGATGCCATGCGTCTTCCACCAGGCGATGCGCTGGTGTCGAACCTCTCCGGAGGCGAGAAGCGGCGCGTGTTCCTGTGCAAGCTGTTGCTCCAAAACCCGGACATGCTGCTGCTGGACGAACCGACGAACCACCTCGACGCCGAGTCGGTGGCCTGGCTCGAACGCTACTTGCAAGACTTCAAGGGGACCGTCGTGGCCATCACCCACGACCGGTACTTCCTCGACAACGCCGCAGGGTGGATTCTTGAAATGGAGCGCGGACGCGGGCTGCCGTTCGAAGGGAATTACAGTGCCTGGCTGGATCAGAAATCGTCCCGCCTGGCTGTGGAAGAGAAAAAGGAATCGAAGCGGCAGCGGAATCTGAAGAAGGAACTCGAATGGGTGCGGATGAGTCCCAAGGCACAGGCCACCAAGAACAAGGCCCGCTTGGCGCGCTTCGACGAAATGCAGGCCCAGCAGTACGACGCCCGCGACGATGCACCGGACATCCAGATTCCAGTCACGAAGAAACTGGGGGACTTGGTGTTGCGGGCCGAAGGGCTGACGAAGGTCTACGGCGACCGCGTGCTATTCGAGAACGTCAACTTCGACCTGCCGCGCGGGGGGATCGTGGGGGTCATCGGTCCGAACGGGGCGGGCAAGACGACTCTGTTCAAGATCATCATGGGGCAGGAACAACCGACCAGCGGCACGCTGCGCATCGGGGAGACGGTTGACCTGACCTGCGTCGACCAGTCGCGCGACGCTTTATCTCAAACGAAGACCGTGTACGAGGAGATCTCGGGCGGCGACGACTTCATTGAGGTCGGCAAGGTCCGCATCCACGCCCGCGCCTACTGCAACCGCTTCAACTTCAAGGGGTCCGAACAGCAGAAGTTCGTCCGCGAACTCTCCGGAGGAGAACGCAACCGCGTGCATCTGGCCAAGCTGTTGCGGACCGGAGGCAACGTGATGTTGCTGGACGAACCGACGAACGACCTGGATGTGGAAACGCTGGCTTCACTCGAAGAGGGGCTGTCGAACTATGGCGGCTGTGCGGTGGTCACCTCGCATGATCGCTGGTTCCTGGACAAGATCGCCACACACATCCTGGCCTTCGAAGGCGACAGCCAGGTCTATTGGTTCGAAGGGAACTTCGCGATGTACGAAGCGAACCGCCACGAACGCTTTGGAGCCGCCGCGGATCAGCCGCATCGGGTCAAGTACCGCAAGATCAAGTAAATCGTTCACCGTCCGGTTGAAGACAAGTCGGTGTCTCAAATCGCTGGCCCCTTGATGAGAAAGGACTCCCGATGAGTCTCCCCGCTGCTGACCTGCTCGAGCATGTGCAGGATGCCCAGGCGATTGAACTGTTGACCTCCCTCGTTGCGATTCCTGGTAAAAGCGGGAACGAACAGGCGGCAGCTGACCGCCTCGTGAAGGAATTGCGAGCGGCTGGAGTGCCACCATCGGCAATCACGTTTGATGATGCCCACCAAAAGAGTTCTTACGGCGGGCAATGCGGGAATCTGATCGTCAAACTGCCGGGGACAGTCCGGGGACCGAGACGCCTGTTGATGGCCCATATTGACACAGTCCCGCTGTGCGTAGGCTGCGAGCCGGAGGTGCGTGGCGATTACCTCGTGTCTCGACGGACGGACACGGCTCTGGGGGGTGACGACCGTGGCGGAACAGCGGTCGTTCTCTACACCGCGTTACTGCTGTTGAAGCACAAGCTGCCGCACCCCCCGCTGACGCTTTTCTGGCCCATTCAGGAAGAGGTGGGGCTCGTCGGGGCCCGGAATGTCGCTGTGAGCAAACTCGGTGGACCGAAGCTGTGCTTTAATTGGGATGGCGGCGACGCTTCGCTCGTGACGATCGGAGCCACAGGGGCCGATGACTTGCAGATCAGGATTCGCGGGCTGGCCAGCCACGCTGGAGCTTACCCCGAAGAGGGGATTAGCGCGGCCGTCATCGCTGCCAAAGCGATCCATTCCCTGTCCGAGAATGGCTGGCATGGGTTGGTCGTCAAGGGACGCAAAACTGGCACCAGCAACATTGGCATCGTCCAGGGCGGTGATGCGACCAATGTGGTGCTGGATCGCCTGTTTCTGCGGGGCGAAGCTCGCAGCCATGACCCGGTGTTTCGAGCCAAAATTGTCCGTGAGTTCGAACGGGCATTCGCATTGGCGGCCAAGTCCACCACGAACTCCTCCAATCTCCGAGGTGCGATAGAGTTCACGGCGACGATGAAATACGAATCGTTCCAACTCCCCGCTCACTCCCCAGTGATTGCAGCCGCCCAGGCCGCATTGTCCCAGGTGGGGCTGACTCCCGTCACCAAAATCAGTAATGGTGGACTGGATGCCAATTGGATGACGGCCCACGGCTTCCCGACAGTCACACTGGGCTGTGGTCAAGAGGCGATTCACACGGTCAAAGAGCGGTTGCACCTTCCGAGTTATCTCAAAGCGTGCCGGATCGGGCTACTCCTGGCGACCGGGAACTGAGTCCAGCGCGAGACGCCTGTCCTGTTCACGTAGCACCTGCATACAGTGGCTCAATCACGGTGCCATTGAGCAGGCGATTGGGTCGCCCCAGAGGATCAAGCAGCTCCGCGTGATCGTCGACACCCAAGGCTTGGTAGATGGTCGTGCAGACATCCGCTGGCGACCAGGCCCGCGAGACAGGGTACGCGGCATGCGCATCCGATTGCCCGACGACTTGGCCTCCACGCACACCCGCCCCGGCAAACAAACCAGAATAGACGGATGGCCAATGGTCTCTCCCGGGAACCGCCTGGCCCGGCAGAGTCGACACGCGGGGAGTTCGTCCAAACTCTCCCATCACGACCACGAGCGTGTCTTGGAGTCGGCCACTCCGTTCCAGATCGGTCATGAGAGCTTCCAACCCCTGATCGAGTTGCGGGAGAAGCTGCGTTTTTAACCGGCCCCAGTTGTCGACATGCGTATCCCAGGTCTGGACGATTCCCATCGCCGCCTGGACGATGGGAACGCCAGCCTCCACCAAGCGACGAGCGAGCAACAGCGACTGTCCAAACTTGGACCGCCCATAACGATCGCGTGTCTCGGCTGACTCACTGTGAATATCGAAAGCCTTCGTCACCTTGGCAGATGTCAGAAGCGAGAACGCCAATCGCTGCTGCTCTTGAAACCCGGCAGCCCTCCCTCCCATTGGGTTTTCTCGTTCCAGAACCGATGTTAATTCTTGTCGCGAGACCAGACGAGAGGTTGAGACATCCTGCGGGAGTGTCAGCGAATCCACCCGGAATTTCGGATCGTTGGGATCCTGGTTGATCTGCCACGGGTCGTGCTTCATCCCCAGAAAGCCCGCGTACTGCCCCGGCCAAGTGAGTGGCCCCTCAATCAAATAATTCGGCAGCGAGACCCCACTGGGCACGCCATCGGTACGGGGGTGCAAGGAGTCGAGTGCGGACGCCATATTAGGAAAATCACTGCGAGATTGGACTCGATCCAAATCGCTGCCGCCGCGCGGCAACGGAGTCGGTCGCCCCGTCAGCGCGACATGCGTGGCCAGCAGATGGTTCCCCTCCCCGTGCGTTAATGTCCGCAGAATCGCCCACCGATTGAGCATCCGGGCCAACTTCGGTAAATGCTCACAGACGTACACGCCCGGGACCGACGTGTCGATCGCGGAAAATTCCCCCCGGATCGCGTCCGGAGCGAGTGGCTTGGGGTCCAGCATATCGAGTTGGCTAGCACCGCCGCTCAAATGCACCCAGATCACCGACTTGGCCCGCGCCTTGGCCTCGGCCTGTACCGGTTGAGCCAGCGAAGCACCTAGAACGCCCGCTGCCCCCACCTGGAGAAGGCTGCGACGACGGAGAGGAGTCATGGGAAACATCGGGATAGCCTCTGGGCTCCGGTCCATCGATTCAGCGGGCAGCGAACCAGCCACACGAAATTCTACTCCAAGAGTGACTTCGGCCAGGCATCGTCTCATCAATCATAGTTTATCTGAAAGGCTTCGGAACCAAGAATTGTACCCGATTATGACCCAGAATTGAGAAACTCCGATCAAGTCCTTCGATGCTGGGTGTAGGAGCCGATTACGGCAATGTGGTTTTCAGGCGGTTTCCCAGTAAGCGGCCCATTGGTCGCTGTAGGCGAGGCTGCACAGGCCGGCCATGCGGTTGAGGCGGGCGACGCGCCAGCGGGAGGCGTTGGCTTTGAGGCGGCGGCCGATCAGGTTTTTGCAGGCTCCTTCGATCTGGCCGCTGCCGATGCTCCGACCCTCGCGCAAACATTCGGCGTAGTGCAGGTGATCGGCGTGTGGGGAGAGGTAGTTCCGCAAGCCATCGAGGGCGGCTTGGTGAGCGGCGCTGCGCGGAACTTCGCCCAACGAAGTGAGGGGGCGTGTCAACGCGTCGATCCCGGTCCAGCCCTCCTTCAGCAATACCTCGCGGGCTTACGTGATCCAGGCGGTCGCCTCCTCCGAAGTTTGATCAAGTGCCTGACCGACAGCTGTGATGTGTTCGAGGACGTGAAAGATGTCGAGAACCCCGTCGGCATGCGTGAGGTGTTTGCGCTGCTCTTCCCAGAGCCACTTCGCGCCGTCTGCCAGCATCGTGATGACGGGGTGGCCCAGACACTGCTTTGAGTGCCTGGGTTGTGGAACAACAAGAGGTTACCGAGGAGACACTCACTATTCAATTCCTTTGTGCCTGCGTCACCCAGACATCCAAAGCGATGTCTGGGGCACCCTGTCAATTCCGGATAATTTCAAAGCGGCGACCATGCCTTGGTCGCTGACGGCCTCACGTTTGACGCCCCTTGTCTCAATCTGCGATCCTGTCACACTTCGTGAGCCTCGTACTCACCAGGTCGTCCTTGCGGGTGCGGGTTCAGCATGATTGTTAGTGGTCAGTGGCTCCTCGAATACATCCCGCTCGAACTCCCGGTGGAGGAGTGGGCGGATCGGCTCACGATGTCGGGGTGCAACCTGGAATCGATCGAGCCCGCGGGGAGTGAC
>JANOKO010000095.1:0-9853 GCA_031419335.1 Planctomycetota bacterium | reverse complement strand
CGCGCCGGCAAACCGGTTGCGGTGGCAGATGTCGCCTATGCCAACGGCGGCGACCCGGTGATGGTTGAGAAATTGGCGGCGTTGTTTCCGCTCACCGGTTTGGCGGCGTACGCGGGATGGAATACGGCAAGCAATAGCATCGGCAGTCTGGTCGCGCAGTGTTCGCTGGCGAGAAACGCGTTTGAAGACCAGGCAAATCAGGCGGTATTGTGTTTGCGATTGGTCGAAGACTATTTGTATCAGGCTATTTGGCGGCGGAACATCCGTGATGCAATTGATGAATCGACGGTGGGACCGGCGCAACTTGAAGCAGCCGTGGCGGACATGTTTATTCCGGCCGCGAATCATTGGCTTGCCGAACACCGTTTTATGTTTCGCGTGGCATCGATTCGACTTCCCTGGCAGCGAACATTTGAAATTGATATTCAACTGATACCCGTGGCAGACCAACAAGAGACATGAATACCGCACAATGCAATGTTGAGATTGCCGTGATTGGCGCCAGCCTCGGTGGCGTGCTGGCGGCGTGGCGTGCCTGCGAAGCCGGGCGGTCGGTACTATTGACCAGTGAATTCGACTGGATCGGTGGGCAATTAACCGCGCAGGGTGTGCCGCCGGATGAGCATCGGCTGATTGAACACGGCGGCGCCAGCGCAAGTTATCTGGCGTTTCGCCGGGCGGTGCGGGCACACTACTTGTCGCAAGCTGATTTTGTTGACAACACCACGATGACTGAAGGCTGCAATCCAGGTGACGGTTGGGTCAGTCGATTGTGTATCGAGCCGGTTGTCGCGCTGCGCTACTTACAAGCGTTGCTTGCGCCGCATATTGACAGCGGGCGATTGCAATGGCTGCAACACACCACGCTGGTGGCCGCCGAACGACACGGCCGCAAACTGGTGGCTGTTGACGTTCAGACCGAGTCTGGTGAAAAGACACGGGTGCGCGCGCAATATTTCCTTGATGGCACCGATACCGGTGCGTTAATCCGCGCTGCCGGGTTGGATTATCGGATTGGCAAGGAGTCGCACGACGAATTTGGCGAGCGTGATGCGCCGGCGTATGCCGACCGACTCGACCAGCAACCGCCCCTTGGGTGTCTCCGCCAGCAGCCAGTTTTTGTTCCACAGCCCCACAACACCGATCAGACCCGCGCCGACTCCAAAGATGAGGGATTCTCGTGACATGGGGGGATTCTATCGGGCGGGAATGTTGTCAGCTATCGGGGCACCGACCAGGCACCAGGCACCAGGCACCAGCCGCCAGCCACAACCAAGCTGCGGATTCTGGTCAGTCCGCCCCCCAGTTGAAATCGGGCTGACAACTGACATCTGAGTGTGACATCTTCACCAATCCTCACCGACCTTGCCCTGCAAATGGGCGATAATCTGCTTCACCAATTCTGGCAATCCTGCCCCGGTGGCAGAGGAGATTCGCATCACCGAATAGCCCAGCGACTCCTCCAGCAGTTCAGCCGCCGCCTCGGAGTCTGGGAGTTCGCTCTTTGAAATGCAGATGATCTCCGGGCGGGTGACCAAATCCGGATCATAGAGCCGAAGCTCTTCGCGGATTTTATGGTAGTTGTCAATCGGGTTAGTCTGGTCGTCGGGGTCGGGTTCGATCAGATGCACAAACAATTTGGTCCGCTGGACATGCTTGAGAAACTCATGCCCCAGTCCGATGCCCGCGTGAGCCCCTTCAATCAGGCCAGGAATATCGGCCATGACGAACTGGTGATCGTAGCCGACTCGGACGGCTCCGAGATTCGGGTATTTGGTGGTAAAGGGGTAGGGGGCGATCTCGGGCGTCGCGCGGGACATCCGGCTGAGCAAGGTCGACTTGCCCGCGTTGGGCTTACCGATGATCCCCACATCGGCGATAAGCTTGAGTTCGAGAAACACCTCGCGCACTTCACCCGGCTTGCCCCGGTCGAATTCGCGCGGGGTGCGGTTGGTGGCGCTGACGAACTCGCGATTGCCGCGACCCCCTTGGCCACCCTGGGCAATCACGATTTCCTCACCATCGGTGGCCAAGTCCTTCAAAACATTCCCATGTTCAACATCTTTGACCAGTGTCCCCGGTGGGACCAGGATAATGACATCGTCTCCCGATTTCCCGGAACACAATGATCCCCCACCCGCCTGTCCTTTTTCGGCTCGCCAGAAGCGGTGACCGGCGATGTTGGCCAGACTCCCGAGGTTGTGCTCAGCGCGAATGATTACGCTGCCTCCGTCACCCCCATCTCCCCCATCGGGGCCTCCGCGCGGAACGTGGGCCTCGCGGCGGAAGCTGCACGCTCCATCGCCGCCATCGCCTGCGTGACAACTGATATGAACTCGATCGATAAACATGGAGACTCTGGCACTTCAGTTGCAGCTGCGAACTCCCCCGAAATGGGGCAGGTACAAGCAACCAGGGGAGCAGTATAGCGACTCGCTCGTCAGATGGCGGGTGACGACGAATGGCCACGGTTGGCTCAGGGGATCAGACAGCTTGGCCGCTGCTTATGCCACTTCAAACCCAGCCCGCTGCTCACGCTTGAGGTGGCCGTTCGCCTCGGCATCACCAAGGAATTCTTCCGTCTCGGGGTTCCAAGTCAGCGGGCGACCGACCCGCATCGCGATGTTCCCGAGGTGGCACACGCTCACGCTGCGGTGCTGGCCTTCGATGTCGGACAACGGCTTCCGCTTCGCGACCACGCAGTCGAAGAAGTTCCCCATGTGGTTCACGATCGCGTCGAGCTTCCCGACTCGCTCGGGCCGTTTCAGGTTGTCGAAGTCATACAATTGAAATGCCTCGCGCGGCAGCGGCTGGGTGGCGAGGTCTTCGACGGGCTTCCCGGTGAGTGACTCGCGGTTTACGAAGATGCGGCCTTCGGTGCCTGTGAACAGGATTCCGTTCCGCCCGTTGTCGAGAACCGTCAGCTCGACACCATTGGAGTAGGTGTACTTCACGGAAAAGTCCTTGGCCACGTTATATCCATCGGCGACCTCGGGGTAGGTCGCGGTCCCCTCGATCTTGACCGGCTGTGAGTTGATCCCCCAGTGGGCGATGTCAATGTGGTGCGCGCCCCAGTCGGTCATCTGGCCGCCGGAGTATTCCCGCCACCAGCGGAACGTGTAGTGCGACCGCTCGGAGATGTACGGCACATGCGGCGTCTGCCCCTGCCACAGATTCCAATTGAGGTTCTTCGGCGGAGCGGTTCGCTCGAACGGGCCACCCTGCACATTCTTCCCGAGTACGACCTCGACCGTCTTCAGTGTCCCTATCCGCCCCGCCCGGACCAACTCCACAGCTGTGCGGAAGCGGTGGTCGCTGCGTTGCCAGGAGCCGACCTGGACGACGCGGCCCGTCTCGGCGACGACGTTGCGTAAGGTCTTGCCTTCGTCGATGGTGAGCGTCAGCGGCTTCTCGCAGTAGACATCCTTCCCCGCCCGGCAGGCATCGATAACCATCTTCGAGTGCCAATGGTCCGGCGTGCCGATCACGACGACATCGACTTCCTTGCGAGCGAGCAGATCACGGTAGTCCTCGAAGATCGCCGGAGTGCTGCCAAAGCTGGCGCGGGCCTGCTCCCGCACATGCCGATCCACGTCGCACAGGGCGACAATGTTTCCGTAGAGTTGGGCCTTGTGGGTATCGACGGTGCCTTGATACCGGAGTCCGATCGACCCGACGCCGATTTGTTCGTTGGCCGAGCGGGTTGGTCCGTCGGCCTTCAGTCCTGGATTGAGCCAGGCCCCGACTGAGAGGGCCACCGGCACGGCAGTGAGAATCTGACGACGAGTTGGCATGGATCACCTGGAGAGTCTGTCGGACTCGATGGCACGTGAGTCTCAGGGAGTACGCAGAAAGCGAATCGAATCCCTCAATATCTCGCTAAGTCACCACGCTGGGACTTGAGACCCAGTTCGCTCACCCAACTCTGGGCCGAAGTGACCATCATGCGAATATCGCTCCCGATGGCCAGGAACTGCCACCCCTCAGCCACCCGCTGCTGCACATTGTCAGGTGTCAAGACGTGCAACCCGACAGGGGTGCCCGTTCGCTTGCCCGCCGCCAGAACTCGTTGCAGCATCGCTTCGTGTTCGGCGGGGGTCGGGTCGAGTCCATCCGGTCCGCGCATCTGGGCCTGAAGGTCATTCGGGCCGACAAAGATCGCATCCACACCGGGCAAACTGTAGATCGCGTCGGCGTTGGCGACGCCGGTAGGCGACTCGGTTTGCAGGATCACCAGCACCTCGTCATTGGCCCGGTGGTAGTAGTCTCCGGCGGCGGCATCGAAATTCATCGCATGCAGCGTGCCTCCGACCGAGCGATTGCCGGACGGCGGGTACTTGGCCGCTGCGATAATGGATTTGGCTTGTTCGACAGTATCGACCATCGGAGCAATGATGCCCCACGCTCCGCTGTCGAGAGCCCGCTTGATGTTCTCGTGCGTCCCGTTCGGCACCCGGCAGAGCGGGACGCATCCCGCATCGGCGATTGCTCCAAAGAGTGCCGACGCTTGTGACCAGTCAATCGGCGAATGCTCCATATCGACGGTCAGCCATGGAAACCCGACTCGTGCGAGCAGTCGTGCGGCCACCAGATCGCCCAGCGAAAGCCACGTGCCAACCTGCGGCTGACCGCAGCGCAGGGCGGCCTTGACGGGATTGCGTTTCATCAGTGTTACCTCGGGAGAATCGGGTCGAGTCTGTATCTTCGCGAGGTGCGGGCCGACTCGCAACCATTGTGTTCTGACACCCCCCAGGCCCCCTCTGGCGTGTGCGCGTCAGAAAAGTCGGAGTAGATTCACCAAGAGACTCATGACTCTCGTGGGACAACTTCACTTTGAGCGAACCACGCCCCTCACCATCACCAACCGCAGGATCACTGAGGCAGGCGGTGGGTCATAAATTCCCGTAGCTGCCCCTCGCCAGAGGGCGGGCACGCCAACCCATTCGCCCGCGTTCTGGCGAACGCAGCTACGAATACGGGTAGGCGATTTCCCACCTGTTGCCTGACCCCAGAGGCGAGCGCCCACAGCAACGATTTCGCACGACACCCATTACTAGACGGACCAACAGCGAGAGTTGCTACAATTGTTCTCCAATGACACTTTTGTGCCCGTCGAGAGAGAGGGTCACAGGACGCTTCCCCGGAGGATGGGCTGAGGATCGACCTGCCCGGTGGTGAGCAGGCCGCTCCTGACTGCCGACGCCGCAACTGGCTACTTACCGCCGCTCGCGGAATCGAGTTCATCCAGCAGAGCCCGCAACTGGCTAATGTCCTGTTTGTCCAACCCCTGTTCGCGGATCAAATGCTCAACCAGGGGCAACGGCTCTCCATTGAACAGGTTGTTCAGGAAGTTTTTGACGGTATCACGGATGACTTGCTTGGGACGAGCATCAGCGGTGTAGATCAAGCTGCGACCTTCACGGCGAGATGAGAGATAGCCTTTGGCCTCGAGCCGTCGCAGAAAAGTCTGGACGGTTTTGTAGTTGATATCACGAGTCTCGGGCAGGTTGTCGAGCACCTGTCGCACCGAGGCCTCACGGAGAGTCCATACGATACGTGCGACTTCCATCTCGGCGCGAGATAATGCGGGTCGTTCGGGCATTGTGAGACTCCTGAATTGCAGACATCTGTACGTATATTGCAAGACAATTGCCCTGCACGTCAATCAATCACGGGATGGGCGCTGTCGGTCGAAACAGTCCGCTGAGAATGTGAGGGTTCCCTCGCCCAGTTCAATGGCACAGTGAGAGGTGCCAGACACCAGAGGCATAGACGATTGATCACCGCACGCCACGTCTCACTCGCAGTGCCTGAACCAGCCTCCCGATTGCGGGCCGAGTCATCGATTGTCTGTGTTTTGTGATGTCGCGGAGCAACAGCAGCAACGGCTCCGCCGTGAAATCTGAAATCCCTGGTGGGGACGGACTCGCCGCCGGGGCGATGACATCCCATAATTCGAATCGAGGCGGTTGGCCTCTTCTGTTGCCGTTCTCGAAAGTCCATTGTCCGATGAATCCCTCTGTTGACATTGATGGAGTCCGACTCCACCTCTCGCGCCCCGATACCTCCAGCGGCGATTGGATCGGCCAGCGCGAGGTACTCAAGCAGTTGCTGGCTTGCTGGCTGGTGGTCGATGTACGGGACTTGCCGCTTGCACCGCGACTGATTGGGACGCCAGGGATCGGAAAGACGACGCTGGCGATTGCTGCGGCACATGCGAGGAAGCAAGAACTGTATATCTATCAGTGTACCGCGGACACACGGCCCGAGGATTTGTTGGTGACTCCTGTGCTGGCTGAGAGTGGCAAAATTCAGTACCAGGCCAGTCCGCTCGTGACGGCCATGCTGCGGGGCGGCGTGTGCGTCCTGGATGAAGGGAACCGCATGAACGAGAAGTCATGGGCCAGCTTGGCACCGCTGCTCGATCATCGCCGGTACGTTGAATCGATCGTCGCGGGGATCTCGATCCACGCCCATGCGAACTTCCGCTGTGCCGTGACGATGAACGAAGACGATTCGACCTACGAGATTCCTGATTACATCCTCAGCCGGTTGCAACCGACTCTGACGCTGGGCCATCCGGATCGGCAGGACGAGTTGTCGATCTTGAAGTATCACATCCCGTTTGCGGATGATGAGATGCTCGATCTGACGGTCGACTTCTTGCAGAACTCGCATGAGTTGAAGCTCGACTTCTCAACGCGGGACGGGATCAACGTGCTGCGATATGCTTTGAAGCGGATCGCATCCGAGCCGACGCACCCTCTGGCCAAGGACGCTGCGTGGCGGGAGTCGCTGAAGGCGTGTCTGGGCGAGGACGCCTTCGACCTGCATTCCATGGCAGAGCGCAAGAGTCAGGCGCTGGGAGGCAATGCCGTCCCGATGGGACTGGGCGATTTCTTCTTCGACCCTGACAGTCCTCTGCACCCCGATTTCGAAGAAGAAGATGATGATGACGATGTGAACTAACTGGCCAAACGAAATGTGATTCACGAATCGCATCATTGAGACCTACTGGAATCTAATGCGATGCAGAATGGATGATCTTCCGTGGCGACACCAACACGGACGATCAAATCTCGAAAGGAACACTGCATGTCGACACAGAATTCCGTGGCGATTGTCACCGGGGGAGGGACCGGTGTGGGACGGGCGACCGCGATGCAATTGGCGAAACTGGGATGGTCGGTGGTGATCAATTATTCCCGGTCGCGGAGTGAGGCCGAAGCGACCGCGGTCGAAATCGGGGCGAGCGGGGGCCGAGTGATCGCGGTGCAGGCGGATGTGGCCGATGACTCAGCTTGCCGGGCCATGATTGCGAAAACGGTGGAGACCTATGGGCGGATCGACCTGTTGGTGAACTGTGCGGGGACAACCGAATTTATCCCGTTTTCGGACCTCGATCAGGTGTCAGATGAGGTCTGGCAGCGGATTTATCAGGTCAACGTCGTGGGGGCCTTTCACTGTGCCCGAGCTGTCCGAGAACCGATGCTCGCTTCGGGCGGCGGACAGATCGTCAACGTCAGTAGTGTGGCGGCCCAGTTGGGGCAGGGGAGTTCGATTCCGTATTGCTGCTCCAAGGCGGCGCTCGACAATTTGACAGTGTCGCTGGCGCGGACTCTGGCACCGAGGATTCGCGTCAACGGGGTGGCTCCCGGTTTTATTGCCGGTCGCTGGACACAGAACGGACTGGGCGATCGGTATGACGGGTTGGTGGCGGCTTATGAAAAAACCTTGCCGTTGGGTCAGGTCTGTACTCCAGACGATATCGCCGACGGGATTCTGAGTCTGGTCAACGGCAGTTCACTGGTCACCGGTCAGATCCTGACTGTCGACGGCGGCATGATGATCTCGGGATTCCAGGTGAAGTTCAGTTGAAGGACGTTGCCAGTTGACAGTGAGGACACACTCTGGTTGATTTCACACGGAAAAGAACCAGGAGAATATGGTTCGGAAGGAGGCCACTTTACCAGAGGTCACATCGCCTGCAGCGAGGCTTTCGAATGATGCAACGTTTTCTGTCTTTTCCCGTACGACTCCTGTCTGAAATCTGCCACGCTTCGCAGATTTACGATGGCTTGGAGACAGGTGTACCCCGGAGGGGTACACCTGGAAAGCGTGATCGAAGAATGTGCGCAGCGGCCATCAATTCGCTGATTCTTTGTCAGGACGGGAGACATCAGGGCGCTTCTGACGACAGTTGCTCATGATCGAATTCATCACCATGCAAACAGCCTCTTCCGATTCATGGAAACGGCGGCGGTGAGTTTGCATCCTGTATTTCTCTGTGCCTCCGACGCGAAAAACTGACTCTGCCTGCTTTTCAGATGCACGCACACACTTCCGTGCCCGCCGTCCGTTTGCCAAATCATCATCGGATCGCAATCATTCCCGCTTGGGATCAGGCGTCGTTCACGGAATGTTGGCCCGACCCTCTCCCTCGACTCTCGTAAAGCGACAGGATCCGATGGCGCGTTTGTCTCAAGCACGACTGCAAGAACTCAACCACTCCATGGACGACCGGTCTCCGGACGATTTGCTGCGCTGGGCGGGAGAGACTTTCGGCAATCGACTAGCCGTCATTTCAGCCATGCAGATGTCGGGCAGCGTCGTGTGCCATATGGCGTCGCGACTCAAGCTCCCTGTCCCGGTTCTGTTCGTTGATACCGGAGTCAATTTCCAGGAGACGCTCACCACCCGCGATCGCATCGCCGCCGAGTACGGGCTGACCGTTCATACGCTCCATCCTGAGAAGACGATGGAACAGCAGACCGCTGAGCTGGGGATTCTGTACCTCACCGTCGAGGGCCAGAAGCAGTGTTGCCACATGCGCAAGAGTGAGCCCCTAATCACCCAAAAGGGCAAGTACGACTGCCTGATCAGCAGCCTGCGCCGGGCCGATGGTGGCCGCCGAGGGCACTGCCCGATCATTGCCGTCGATCCCGAGATGAACACCATCCGCTTGAACCCGCTAGCGAACCTCACCGACGAACAGATGGCCGTCTACATCTCCCAGCACCAGGTGATCGTCAATCCTCTGCACGCCCAAGGCTTCACAACCATCAGCTGTAACCGCTGCACGACGCCTGTGATGCCCGGCGAGCCGAAGCGAGCGGGTCGCTGGCGTCATCTCGGCCCGTGGTCGCAGTATTGTGGGATCAATCCGAGCGACATGGACGAGTCGACATCAGCGGCCATTG
Source organism: Planctomycetota bacterium (assembly GCA_031419335.1). Taxonomy (GTDB): domain Bacteria; phylum Planctomycetota; class Planctomycetia; order Planctomycetales; family Planctomycetaceae; genus TH-plancto1. The sequence continues at coordinate 653 of JANOKO010000095.1, read as the reverse complement.
ACCTGCCACAAGATCTGGTCGACAGAATCTTGGGACAGAAGACCGACTTCATGATCTGACGGAGGACAATTCGAAATCCGAAGCACGAAGCGGAATTCCCACTGCTCAGTACCTCTCCCATCGCCTGTTTCGGATTTCGAGCTTCGATTTTCCTCCTCTCCTCCTCCTCACCTCTCCCCCTCCCATCCACACAATGGCCCAACACGCCCCCGCCTTCCTGAAGATCGTCGAAGACGCCAAGACCCGCATCCGGGAATGCACCATCGTCGATGTTCTGCGTCGACAAGCAGCCGGCGAGCCACTCATCTTCGTCGATGTCCGCGAGGAGAGTGAATTCGCCAAGGGCCACATCCCCGGGGCGATCCACCTCGGCAAGGGCGTCATCGAGCGCGACATCGAATCGAGAATCCCCAACCCAGCCACCGAACTCCTGCTCTATTGTGGAGGCGGATACCGCTCCGCTCTCGCTGCCGACAATCTCCAGAAGATGGGTTACATAAACGTGATCTCCATGGACGGAGGTTGGCGCGGCTGGACCGAAGCGGGTCTGCCCGTGGCGAGATGAGGACTGTCTTGGGGAGTCCCTTACGCAGCCTTTGCCTCGAACTCCTGTGGCTTCTGTCGTATGACAGGTGTGGTCTTCCAGCGACGAT
>JANOKO010000094.1:0-4759 GCA_031419335.1 Planctomycetota bacterium | reverse complement strand
CCGGTTCCCGTGCTGAACCCCGACACGTCGACGGTGATGGGACGATCGTGCGTCGCATCTGCCAGCCACCCCTCGGTGGCGATGCTCATGCGGAATGGCAACTGGGCCTCGACTTGCAGGGCCTTAACTAACGAAGAGAGTGATTGGCCCTGTGCCACGATCGTCAGCGGTTCGATCATCTGCGCACTGACACGCGTGAACTGCTGCTGATTCAACCCCCACAGCGGTTTGCCCTGGGGAGTGCCCTGAGCACCGTAGGTCTCCAGTTCGTCAAGCCATTCTTTGATCCGCTCAATCTCCTGGAGACGAAACGTGGCTTTGCCAAATGTCAGTGTCCCGTCTCGAGTCAAGAGTCCCGAGGCCGTCACGTAGCGGAGAGAGCCCCGCGTTTTCTCGGTCACGCTGGTGGTGACATCGCGGCCATTGCGGACGCGGACGGAAGCTCCGAGTTCTTCGAACACCTTCCCCCAGTTCTGGGCACTGGGATCTCCCAGTAGTTCGGGTGAGAGAATGTCGATCTGGATGATGGTCTGAACGCTGGCCGCTCCGGGTTCAGTCGACTGGACCGTCGGTAGACGAGGGGCAGGGCGAGGGAGTGGTGCGGCGGGCACCACTTGCGCCGAATTCTTCGGACGGATCTTGATGATCTCGGCCTGTACGGCATGGATCAGGCACAGTCCAGTCAGGCATCCAGCCAGCTTCGATGGAAATCGCATCGCGTTTATCCCCTCTCCCCATTGCGACGAAATGCGTTAAACATCACGTACTCCCAATGGCGGTACAATTCGCAGCTCTTGACCAGTTCGGCTTGCGTCCCCACGGCTTCGACCTGGCCCCCAGCGATCACGACGACCCGATCGCAGCGCCGGACGGTCGATAAGCGACTGGGCACAAACAGGACCGTGCGTTGATCGGTGATTCTCTGGTAGGTGTCGTCCAGGTAGTCTTTTGTCGCCTGGTCCAACGGCTCCGTCGGCTCGTCGATAATGAGGACCGCCGGATTGCGAATGACAGCTCTCGCCAACCCCAGCAGGAACGTCTGTCCGGCGGTCAATTGTTCGCCGTGTTCACCGAGTTGAGTCTCGTACCCCGAGGGGAGGCGTTGGATGAACTGGTGAGCATGGACCAGTTTGGCGGCTTCCATGACCGACGGATTGTCGTAGCGCGAGTCACCACAGCGGATGTTCTCGATGACCGTACCCGTGAAACAAGGGTCGTCCCCGCCGACATAGATCGCCTCGGCCCGGATCGATTCGAGCGTGCCCCAGGCGATGTCCTCACCATCAAAGAGCACTCGCCCCGCTTGCGGTTCCAGAAACCGGGGTAGTAATGCGGCCGCCGCACGGGCTTCGAGAGGATCCAGGGACACGAGAGCTGTCACTGACCCAGCCGGGATGCGGAGTTCGAAATTCTTCAGCAGCGTGTGTCCCCCGCGCAAGTAGGACACCCCTTCGAACTGAATCGACTTCGTCACCGGGTCGACGAATTTGGCTCCGACAGCTTGTCCCACCTCGGGAAGAATGGTCAGGAAGCGTTGGACGTTCGCCCCCTCAATCTCGATCGTGCGTCGCAGTGGTCCCCAACCCGTGATGCCGTTCACCAAGGGGGCGATGGCAGCGAATCCTGCCAGAACGGTGAAAGCTGCCGGGATGTCCAACGGCTTCCCGGTCCCCAACACGCGAGATCCCACCAGAAACGCGACAATCGCGAAGAGTAACGCCCCGATGACTCGTGCCGCCCATAAGGCCCACCCGCAAGCGAGAGCCCCGCTTCTGACTTGACTGGAGTAGCGATCCAGGTGTTTGAGGAAACGCTCCTGCTCGAATGCCTCCATCCCATAGCCCCGCACGATGCGGCTCTTTCGCAGCCCTTCGGAGAGAATTCGCAGGTCACCCGCAGCGCGAGCTTCGGCCATTTGTTGCCTGTCCGCTCCTTGGGCGCGTTCCCAGCGAATGAAGTAGAATCCCGCCAAAAGTGGCACGAGGGCTTGCAGCGTGATGGACCAGTCGAGAGTCAACATCAGCGTCAGAATCAAAGTGATCCCGGCAACTTGATACAGACCGGTAGACAGTAATGTGGTCAGTGCTGTTGCCAGGGATTCCACCGACTGCACAAACAACTTTTGAGCAGAGTCGTAGTCACGGTGATCGAGATCACCCGGTCCCAATCGCAGGATCTGGCGGTGTATCTGTGATCGCAAGCTGGAGGTTGCGTCCTGAGCCAGTCCTGTCGCGCTGTAACGCATCCGGTTCAAGCTGAGTGCTCGTAAGACGATGAGCAACACGAGGACCAGCACAGTCGTCGCCAGTGCCCCGCGATTGGTTCGCAGAGGGATAAAGCGGCTGAGCGAGATCCTCAACCGGGAAGCGATCGGACAGTCTGGGACGGGGCATTCCCGATGCCGCCAGAGTGTCGAGCGAATCCCGGTGTCTTCGGCGACCCCGTGGGAATCGACAGTGGTCACAAACGGTAACAGTTGATCCACTTGGTCCGGGGCCACCTGGATTCGGCCTTGATAGACAAGCAGGTCGACGATTAGAAAGAGTGCAACAAAACTCGAAGCCAGTGCGAAAGCTGCGACACCAGACCAAAGAACAAGGAATAACCCCTGACCCTGAAACCAGTTCCGTTGAGGCAGCAGACGACGAAAGACGGAGAGTTCGGTGGTCATCATGCGACCTCACCATTCACCCGAGGCCGCACCTGACACTCGACAATCCCTCACCTGGAGAAGGGTTGCAGGCAGACGAAATCGGCGCAGACCGACAGACACAAGTGCGGGATATCCGCCCCTCGTCATTCTCTGTCGACCATCAGTCCAATCCTACGCGAGGTCGCGATCCTCGAATAGGATGAAAGCCAATAGGATGATCGCCGACACATAGCACACACTGTACAGAGCGTTGTACGCGATGTAATCCGGCGGAATTGTCCGGTCCATGGCGATCGCCGCCGACATGTTGTAATTGTCCAGTGCGGGCAAAATCGTCGCCAGCAACTGCGCCACGAACTTCACGAACGGGACATCCTGGAGTGCCGACTTCACCAGCACGGGAGTCAAGTGGCCAATCACAAAGATCGCTAAACAGGTGGTGACGTTGACCAGCATCGGCAACCGTGTCGAAATGGCCACGCTGATGGATGTCATGACAGCCACCTCCATAAACACGAGAGCTAGGCCGGGCATGACCCGCAGTGCCGTAGAGAGCTTCTCCACGGAGGAGATCGTGGTACTCGATTCTTTGGCATCCAGACCTGCCTTCAGGAAGAAAATCAGGGTGATGAGTAACGTCCCGAAGAACAGCACCATCCACAGGGTCGTTTGTGCGATACCGAGGTATTTCCCCAGAATGAACTCCCGGCGGGTAATTGGCTTTGACAGAAGTGTCATGGCCGTCTTGCCTTCGATTTCTTCGGCCACACTCAAGCTGGCAGTCCAAATGGCGACCAGTAGCGAGGAAATCAAGATCGTCGCCAAGCCACAGTCTACGAACATTTTTGTGTCATCCCCCAGCGAGAAGAAAGGGATATAGCAGTTGGCGACCATGATCAGACTGCCCACGGCCAGCAACAGCAGAAACACAGGCTGACGGACAGCTTCTTTGGTCGTCGCCCGGGCGATTGAACCGGTTCTCGTGAAGTAATTCACGACGAACAGCACTGCCAGCAAACCAAACAGCCCCGCGAAAAACCACCAGTAGTCATCGCGGACGTAGGACCAGAGCAACTCCCCAGTCAGCTCGTCCAGAGCTTCCAGGTTTCCTGCTTTTGTCAGATCATTCATGACAGGCCACTCACTCGCACAAGGCAAACCAAAGGATGATGCCCGAAAATTCGGGCCAGAGAATGCCCTTGAATGTACCCGCTTTCCGACGAAAGGAAAGCGCCCTTCCCCCCGTTGAGCAAAAACGCCGAAGAACTCAGGTGTCTGCCATCGCTTGTCTTGCCGGTCAGGTGGACTTTGCGGGCCACCGGAACCCATCCCCGGTTCAGACTCCCCCATCAACGAAAACCCCCCCGGTGGGAACCGAGGGGGTGAGAGTTGAGAGAGAGTTGAGAGAGAGTTGAGAGAGAGTTGAGAGAGAGTTGAGAGTGTTGAGAGTGTTGAGAGAGAGAGAGTTGAGAGAGTTGAGAGAGAGTGTGTGAGAGGTCCGCGAGTGAGAGTCGCTCGATCAAGCCCCGGCGATTGCAACTGCCGAGCTGGCTGACCATTCACCACTGAGGCCTGTGGGCGGTTGAACGATACCCGTAGGACGGCCTTTCCAGGCCGTCCTGAGAGGGAAAGACGGCCTGAAAGGCCGTCTAACGGGAAGGATATTTCCCACCACTGGCCTTACTGCACGTCATCCTGCCCGTCGCAGAAGTCGGACGTGTCGCAGAATCCGCTGCCGTTGAGGGCTCCCTTGTGGCCGCAAATCGTCTGGGTGTTGTAGCTCTGCTGAACGCAACTGAAGGCCGAGCCGACATCTTCGAGTTCGTTGTTAATGTTCAGCGACACCTCGCTCAGACCGACGACCAGACCGAGCACGGCGATGGTCGAAACCAGCACCAATTCCGCCGAAACAATGAAACCGGCTTCGTCGTTTTTCAGAGCTGTGATGAGCTTGAGCATGGGAGTGTCTTTCGTGCGGTGGGGTGGTGTTTGTCACTTCGAGGTGAGTGTCACTTCGATGAGAATTGGTAATGCAGCCGCAATGCCAAAACGGCGAAACGGTGTTCAGAAAACTTGACAGCGCAAGGTCGCGGCCCGCGCAAGCAT
>JANOKO010000093.1:0-6081 GCA_031419335.1 Planctomycetota bacterium | reverse complement strand
CCCGCGCGGTAGGTCTTCGCCGCCACCATCTTCTCGAACAGTTCGTCCGGCAGCGTCGCTCCCGTCTGATAGTGTCGGGCCAACTTGTCGAGTGTCGGGCGGTGATAGCACCAGTTCTCCATGAACTGGCTCGGCAACTCGACGGCATCCCACTCGACTCCGCTGATCCCGGCGGCGTCTGGATAGTCGACCGTCGTGAGCATGTGTTGCAGCCCGTGGCCGAACTCGTGGAAGAGCGTCTCAACCTCGCGAAACCCCATCAACGACGGTGTGTCCCCCATCGGTGGGGTCGCATTACACACGAGGTACGCCACGGGGTTCTGGACCTCATTCCCCTGCGTCCGGCGGCTCAAACAGTCATCCATCCAGGCCCCGGGCCTCTTCGTCTCGGGCCGCGAGTACGGGTCATAGAAGAAACCCGCGATCGGGTTCCCCGCCTCATTATGCACTGTGTAATACCGCACATCCGGGTGCCACGTCGGGACATCCGCATCCGGCTCGATGGTGATCCCGAACAGCGTATTCAGTAAATCGAACAACCCTTTCAGCACGATCTCGTGCGAGAAGTACGGGCGCAGCTCCTCTTCTTTGAAGTCATACCGCTCTTCCCGCAAGCGCTCGGCCCAGAACGGGACATCCCAATGCGCGATAGGCTCGCTCTGGCCTCGGGTGCGAGCGAGTTCGGAGATCTGTTCGAGATCGCGTCGCCCCGCGGCCAGTGAGGCCGTGAGCAACGTATCGAACATCTCTTCCACGGCGGCCACGTTGGTGGCCATCTTCTGGGCCAGGCTAAGGTCCGCATAGGTCTTGTACCCGAGTAGTCGGGCCTTCTCCTGCCTGAGCGCCAGGTGCTTCACGCACAGCACAGAGTTGTCAAGTTCCCCGGATGAGGCCCGCGTCATGTAGGCTCGGTACACCTGCTCCCGCAACGCGCGGTGGCGGGAGTGCTGCATGAACGGGTTGAAGATCGGCATCTCCAGCGTCACCCGCCAGGGGCCGTTCTCCGGCGTGGCGTCGGCGGTCCCCTCGGGCTTCGATCGATTGAAGGCCGACGCCGTCATCCGCTGCAACGTCTCGGGCCAGCCCTCCGTGTCCTCGGGCGACTCGATTAACAGCGACCATGCCTTGTTCGAGTCGAGGACATGGTTCGAGAACTCCGTTCCCGCCTGCGACAGATCCGTCTCGATGGCGTTGAACCGCTCGCGCTCCGCGCCCGACAACCCAATCCCCGACAGCTCGCAACTGAGAATCTTGCGGTCGACGATCCGCTGCTGAGCGGCGTCGAGGCGGCTCCACTCGGGGCCAGCCTGGAGTGCTTTCAGTGCTTTATACGCGGGCTCGCTCTGCGAGATGCGGAGGCCGAATTGGACGACCTCGGGCTGCACGGTTTCAAAGGCTTCGCGGAGCGGGTCCGAGTTCATCACTCCAAACAGGTGCGTCACTGGCCCCCAACTTCGTTCAAACATCCGGTTCAGCGAGTCGAACACCTCGACCGCCCCGGCCCAGGTCGGTTGGATGTGGGCTTCAATCTGCTGGAGTGCTTGCTCGCCCTGAGCCAATGTGAACCGTACCGCCGGGACGATATGTTCCGGCTCGATTCGATCGAAACGCGGCGTCCCGCGCTCGGTCAGCAGCGGGTTCGTTTCCAACGGAGAAGGAAGGGAACCAAACAGAGTGTTCGACACGACAGGATCTCACTTCACGAGAACGATAACCCGGCAGTCCGAGGTTGTACGGGGAAGCGTGGCGAAGTTCAATGAGTCAAACTCGAATGCGGTTAGGGCTGCCCTGTATCCGCGAGCGGAATGTGAGCGAGAGGCTATCGCATTTAAGCCATTCGGCGGCGCACGAACACCTGGTATCCCTTGTGCAGCACCTCGATCTGTGTCATCCACAGCTGTAGAAACACATCAATGGCAAAACAGGGGGTGAACTCGACTGGTCCGCTCCAGCCGTAGTCATCAAAGATCAGCAGCCCGCCCGGTTTGAGCATTGTCCAGCAGTGCGCGGTATCAATCAGGACATCTCGGGCTTCATGACTGCCATCAATGTAGATGAGGTCAAAATCTCCTGAGAGTGACTTCAATGCCATCGCCGAATCGCCCACACATTCGCGGACTTGGGAGCTGCGTCCGGTCTCAACCATGTTGGCTCGAAAGCGTCGCAGGACTTCGCTGTCGTCCCAGCGGTCGACGCAGGTGAGTTGGGATGCGGGATGATTCAGGATGTTCTCCAGCATCCAGACCGCGCTACGCCCTTCGTAGCTCCCTACTTCCAAAGCTCGGACCGGCTGCCCTGCCAAGGGGCCGACGAAGTGGGTCCAGCGTGGGATGTTGTGCGAATACCAGTCTGAGGTGAATTCCATGTTGTCCTCTGTGTCGAAACGGGGGGATCACACAACTCTGATCCGTTGCGCACCGCTTCAAGTTCCCATCTGCCAAGGTATTAAAACCGTTCAATTCGCGGGGACAGCCGGTCGTGGGGCGGATTTCTAGTTCCGTGATTCACGCTGCTGAGTGGCCAGCCAACGCACGGCATTCTCCACGATCCGTAACGTCTCCGGCTGTTGATAGACCGCGAAGGTTTCGTGGCCAGGACGAAAGTAAAACACCTTGCCGTGCCCCATATTCCATACGCTGCCGCTGCGAAAGCTTTCCCCGGCGTCCCACTTCTCCTGGAACAGCACCAAGTCGGGCTGGGGAACGTGGAACGGGTCGGCGTACATTTCGGTGTGCGGAATATCGAACTGCTTCGGCAACCCTGCGGCTAGTGGGTGATCGGGGAGCAGTACCTCGACATGACTCGGCTTCCCATCGGGGCGATAGGCGGGGAAGCAGCAGTTTGGCAATTCGATCTTGAGAGTCACCACCCCGTTGCCGTCCACCGACTTCTCGACATGCGGCGTCAGTTTCGCGTCCTGGGCCGGGGATTTGTACTGCGGGGGCCGGACCGTCTCGATATGAGCAGTCTTCCGCTCGGCATCGGTCAGAGTGGCCAGCGCGTCGTCGATCGCCCGCTGGTTCATCGCCTCGACGAACGGCACCGACCAGTGAGCTGAGTGCAGCGCGATCAGCGACACCTGCCCCGCTTGAATCCGCTTCACGATTCGCTGACCCGACTCGATGGGGATCTCCCGATGCCGGACATGCCCCCACCAGATGATGACATCGTGAGCAGCGAGTTGCTCATCGGAAATGCCCTGCCCCGGATCATCGAGCTTCGATGACGTGACCTTGAGATCCGTCTTCTTTGACAGATAGGCCGCGATCTCGTTTCCCAAGAACTCCGGATAAGCTGACTTCTGGGCTGGCTGCTGCTCGTCCCAGACCAAAACACGGATGGGTTCTGCGGCGGTGAGGCCGGAAGTCAGACTCGCCAGCAACAGGGCCAAGCACGCACCGAATCGCATGGTCTATTCCTTTCGCACAACGTCCACTGGAACTTCGTCGACGAGAGCTGGCGCATCGGACAATGGCCGAAGCCTGCCGAACACAACGAACGCCTGTCAGTCGTTCCGAGTTGCGAGAGCTCACAAGAGTGAGGAGAATCGCAACCGGGGAGGCGTTTCGCAACTCACCCCTAGAGTCACTGGTCACACACGAGGACAATTCATGAAACGAGTACTGCTCGGGGCACTGGCGGGGGGAGTGGTTTTGCACGTCTGGTCGATGCTGGCGTGGATGGTTCTGCCAATGCACGACCACACGTTGGTTCCCTTGAAAGCGGAAGCCAAGGTCACAGCGGCTTTGCAGGAACAGGGGCTGGAAGCGGGTTGCTATTACGTCCCGTGGATGCCCTCGTCCGCAGACAATCCACCGCCCGCGGACATGGAGGCAGCGACGAAGACCTTTGAAGAGAAGCATCGTGCAGGTCCGGTGTATAGCATTTTTTATCATCCGACCGGAGGCGAGGTGATGTCTCTCTCCACGATCGGAACCGGATTCGCGATCGATCTGTTGTTGTCCCTGTTGCTCAGTGTCGTGCTGTGGATGGCCCGAGATTCTGTCCCCGATTTGCTCTCTCGAATTCAAATCGTCGCGCTGATTGCTGTCTTCGCCGGAGTGGCCAGTTACGGGCAAGCCTGGAATTGGATGGGGTTCACAGATCGGTTTGTTCGAGACATGTTGATCGATGTGTTTGTAGGCTGGATGATTGCTGGAACGGTTGTCGCGCTGATCGTCAAACGCCCACCCGTGACCCCGTAGAGTGGGGTGGACTGGTCTTTGCGGGGGATCACTGAAACCGCGAGTGGCTGGGGAGTTCGGTTACTCCCACTCTATCGTGCTGGGCGGCTTCGAACTGATGTCGTAGACCACGCGGTTGACGCCTCGGACGCTGTTGGTGATCCGCGAGGAGACTTTCTGAAGCAGGTCAAAGGGCAGACGCGACCAATCGGCGGTCATGAAGTTGTCGGTGTTGACCGAGCGGATGGCGATCACGTCTTCGTAGGTCCGGCCATCGCCCATCACGCCGACGGTTTGCAGCGGGAGCAACACCGCGAACGCTTGTTGGACTTGGCGGTAGAGTCCCGCTTTCTGGAGTTCATCCAGGAACACCGCGTCCGCCTCGCGGAGCACGTTCAGTCGAGGCTCCGACACCGCTCCCAAACACCGCACTGCCAGACCCGGTCCCGGGAACGGGTGCCGCCAGATCAGATGCTCCGGCAACCCCAGCTCCAAGCCCAATCGCCGGACTTCGTCCTTGAACAGATCCCGCAACGGCTCGATCAACTCGAACCCCAGTTCTGCGGGCAACCCGCCGACGTTGTGGTGCGACTTGATCGTCGCCGCAGGACCATCGGGGTTGGCTCCCGACTCGATCACATCGGGATACAGCGTCCCTTGAGCGAGAAAATCGGCGTCCGGGATCGACTTGGCTTCGTGACGAAACACCTCAATGAAGACGCGGCCAATGATCTTCCGCTTCTGCTGCGGATCAGCGACTCCGGCGAGTTCGCTGAGGAACCGCTCCTGGGCATCCACGATGTGCAAATCTGTCTTGAAGTGGTCGGCGAACTGGTCGCGGACCTGATCCGATTCCCCCTTCCGCAGCAGTCCGTTGTCCACAAAGATGCAGGACAACTGCGACCCGATGGCCTGGAACAGCAGAGCGGCAGTGACGGAGGAATCAACCCCGCCAGAGAGGCCACAGATCACGCGGCGGTGGCCGACCCGTGCGCGGATCGAAGCGACCTGCTGCTCGATGAAGCTGGCCATCGACCAGCGTCCGTGGCACTTCGCGATCTTGTTGACGAAGTTGGCGATGAGTTGGGGGCCGCACTCGCTGTGCGTAACTTCGGGGTGAAACTGGAGGCCGTAGATCGGCCTTGTCTTATGCCGAATGGCGGCATGCGGGCAGGTGTCGGTGGAGGCAAGAGACACGAACTCATGGTCGAGGTCTTGCACCTGATCCCCGTGGCTCATCCACACGGTCGAGTCGTTCGGCACTTCGGCGAAGAGCGGGTCTGTGGAGTGGGAGTGGCAAGTCTTGTGGCCGAACTCTCGCGACTCTCCGGGCCGCACATGGCTGCCCAGGGCGTGGCAGGTCGCCTGCATCCCGTAGCAGATGCCGAGGATCGGAATGCCGAGGTCGAAGATCCGCGGGTCGGGGTGCGGCGACCCCTTCTCGTACACACTCGCCGGGCCGCCGCTGAGAATCAGCCCCTGCGGTGCGATCTCGCGAATCCGCTCCGCCGACAGATCATGCCGCACCATCTGGCAGAAGACGTTCTGCTCACGCACCCGCTTCGCGATCAGTTGGGCCGTCTGACCTCCGAAGTCAAGGACGAGAATTTTTTCGTCCTGCACTGAGATGGGAGTAGCTGCTGGAGACTGGGGGGGCATACCGCACCGAACTTTCCGTCCTCACCCCCACACGGCAATCGAGAGTCCCTCGAAAACAGATGAACCAGCCGACCCGCTGAGTGCCAGGGCGACTGGTTCTGGAGGCGAGACTTGACTCGCCAAACCCCGAAATGGGGAATCAGTCATTGTAGAGCCGGAGATCGACAGAATCATCTGTCAGCCGATCAGATTTCCGTACGTACGTGCGTCCCGAAAGTGGGCAGCTCACGACATTCAC
>JANOKO010000092.1:0-2301 GCA_031419335.1 Planctomycetota bacterium | reverse complement strand
CCTCGGTCCGGCAGGCTGGACTCACACCGGTGGCCTCTCCCTGCCGATCACGATCCCGACCGTGGGGTCCGAAACCGTGTTCTCGAAGGTCGGCGGCTCCCCGACACTCACGATCTCGCTCCGTCCCCGCCAAGCCTGGACCCGCTCGCTGACGTGGCTCTGGTCGCTCTGCTGGGGGCTGCTGGCTGTGTGGGTCGTCCGCCGCATTCGTACCGCATCGAGTGCCACTTCACTGCGACCGGTCCTGGGAATTGCAGCTGCCTTGGGTGTCCTGGGCTACCTGCTGATGCCAGCCCAAAGTGATTGGGGACGCATGAGTCTGGTGGTCTTTATTGTGAGCCTGATCGCGGTGATGCTGGTTGGTGTCAAACGGGATGTCTCTGCAACGGAGAGTTGAAGCGGCTGGCCGATGAGTGAGTGCCGGGAGTTCGCTGCGTCCGACTGTCCTGACGAACGGGCGTTCATGGGAGTCTCGGGACTCTCACGCGGCTGATGCCACTTCGCCTGGGCAACTGATAAACTGAGTTGCCATCGGCCACTTGACTCTCTGGAACCTCCCGCTTCATGGCGACTCATTCGCTCCGTAATCCGCATAGCATTCTCGCCGCGCTGCAGCGTCGTCCCGCGGATGTCCTTGACCTCCGCATCAATTTGAAGGGAGCCAGCGACCCTTGGCTGGCGGTGGCTTCACTGGCTCGCGAGCACCAGAAGCCGATCCACCTTCCCATCGTGGATCCCATGCGCACCGTCCGGAACTTGAGCGAGGGGGGGCGGGCAACCGGCAATGAGGCCACAGTTCGCGAAATCTCCACTGTCAATTCGAAAACCCTGTTTCAGCTCAGCGACAAGCCGGGATTGTGGCTGGCCTTGGACCACATCCAGGATCCCCACAACGTCGGAGCCATCCTGCGCACGGCGGGCTTTTTCGGAGTGCGGGGAGTCGTGATGACGCGCGATCAATCGGCCCCGCTGACATCGATTGTGTATGACATCGCATCGGGTGGGATCGAGTTCGTCCCCATCGCGATCGTTCCCAACATGGTGCAGGTGTTTGAGATCGCCAAGGAGGCCGGTTTGTGGATTTTGGGCACGTCTGAACACGAATCGCGCTCTGTGACGCAAGTCGACCGCGACCGAAACTGGCTGTTGGTCCTGGGCAACGAGGAGAAGGGGCTGCGTCGGCTGGTCGCGGAACGCTGTGACGAGCAATGTCAGATTCCACCGCTGGGGCAGGTAACTTCGCTGAATGTCTCTGTGGCGAGTGGCGTGCTGATGGCTGCCCTGACCTCCGCGACGCGCTGATCTGCCTGGGGGAGTCTCGCATGCAATGGCGCACGATCGTCGTGTTGATTTTGGTCGCGATCGCGGCCTGGACCGACCTGCGCGAGCGAAAGCTCTACAACTGGAATACGTACACGGGGATGCTCATCGGTGTTGGCATCCATCTGCTTCCTGGAAGTCCCCTGGCAGTCACCGACTCGCTCGCGGGGTGGCTGGCCTGCGGCCTGATCATGCTGCTGTGCTTCGTCTTGATGCCGATCGGAGGAGGGGATGTGAAACTGCTGGCCATGATCGGTGCAGGCTTGGGGCTGGAGGACGGACTGACCGCACTGCTCTGGACCTGCACCCTGGGAGCCTTGAGCGCTATCGCGGGCGTCATCTGGCAAATCGGCGCGTGGACGATGCTGCAAGGAACTGTGTCCCGTGTGAGTCTGTTGCTTCGAGCGCGTGGCTGGGTGCCGTGGACCACTGAACAGCGACACGTGTTAGACCAGCGTTTTCGCCTGGGGCCGTGTGCGCTGCTGGCCGTATTCATCACACGCTTCGAGGTCTTGTTCCCCGCTTGGTGATGGATTTCCTCACCAGCTCTTCGCAGGTCAGCTCCCACATCTTCCCAAACCTCCGATGACTGACCTACGCCAGATTCTTATCGATGATCGCTGGCTGACACTGCGGCGGGTGGTGTTGGCGGTGATCTGGATCACATTGGCAATCTTGACGCATATCCCCGTGCCGCAGGCGGTCCAGGAGCTGAGAGTCTCCGATAAGCTGGTCCACTGCATCGCCTACTTTCCACTGGGGTTGTTGCTCCCCACTTGTCGTGTCCGCGGTACTCAGCGCCACTGGGTGTGCCTGCTCATCGTCGCCAGCTATGGCATCTTGGATGAGCTGTTGCAAATCCCCGTGGGTCGCACAGCGAGTGTGCTGGACTGGCTGGCCGATGTGATCGGAGCAGCACTGGGAGTGTGGCTGGTCGCAATACTCGGGAAGCGATAGCAACACAACCGTGACTTCAGAACC
>JANOKO010000091.1:0-7263 GCA_031419335.1 Planctomycetota bacterium | reverse complement strand
TTGGTCGCCAACCCTGGGCTATTCGAAGTAACCCCTTCGGGGTACAGAGGGATTCTCAGCCTACCGAGACTTCGGAAAACTGATTCGCCTCAAAAGCCCACCGGTTGCAACCAGTGGGCTTTCTTCGACCAACACGCGAACTACGCTGGCGTGATGCGGTCCATGCCCATCCACTTCCGCAAGACCGATGGCACCACGATGCTGCCGTCGGCCTGCTGATGGTTCTCGATAACGGCGATCATCGCCCGGGTGCAGGCGACAGCTGTGCCGTTGAGGGTGTGGACGAACTGCGTCCCCTTCTTGTCGGGGACGCGGGTGCGGATGCCCAATCGTCTCGACTGGAAGTCGGTGCAGTTCGAGGCGCTGGTGATCTCGCCGTACTCGCCAGCTGTGCCGCGACCGGGCATCCAGGCTTCGAGGTCGTACTTGCGGAAGGCCGGTCCGCCGAGATCGCCGGTGCAGATGTCGAGTACGCGGTACGGGACTTCGAGGCCCCGGAAGATCTCCTCTTCGATCCGCACGACCATTTCGTGGAACTCGTCCGACGACTTCAGGTCGGGGGCAGTGAAGCCGAACATCTCGACCTTGGTGAACTGATGCACGCGGTAGATGCCTCGCGTCGCCTTGCCGTGCCCGCCCGCTTCGGTGCGGAAGCAGTGCGAGATTCCGGCCACCTTCATCGGCAACTTGGCGTAGTCGATGATCTCATCTCGCAGCATCCCGCCGAGTGTGATCTCGGCAGTCGCGACCAGCGACAGGTCGGTGTTGTGGATCGAGTAGATCTGCGTCTCCGGCCCGCGCGGCATGTACCCGGTGCCGTGCAGCACTTCGTCCTTGGCCACGTCCGGCGTCGTGTAAATCGTGAACCCTTCGCCTCGCAGTTTCTCCACCGCGTAGTTGACGAGAGCCATCTCCAGGAAGGCCCCCGCGTTTTTAAGGAAGTAGAACCCGTGCCCGGCAACTTTGGTCCCGCCTTCGAGGTCGACCATATCCAGAGACGCCATGATCTCCACGTGATCGCGCGGCTTGAAGTCGAACTGCCGCTTGGTGCCCCACTCGCGGGCAGTGATGCTCTCGTGCTCCTCCCGACCGACCGGAGCGTCCGGGTGCGTCATGTTCGGGATCTGCATCTGTTCATTTCGCAACTGCTCCTCGACCGTGACGAGTTCGGCCTCGCCTTGTTGGATCAGTTCGCGGAGTTCCTTGCCTCGCGCGATCAGGCCGGGCTTGTCGGCGGCGGGGGCCTTGGGGATTTGAGACGAAAGATCCTTCTGCTCGCACCGCAATTGGTCACCATGGAAGATCAACTGCCGCCGTTTTTCGGCCAGCCCGACCAGTCCCGACAAGTCAATCGGCACGCCCCGGTTACGGCAGTTGGCCTCAACGGCGTCACGGTTTTCACAGACGAATTGCAAATCAAGCATCGGGTCGACTTCACCAGGCACAACACGGGGCCGGAGCATCCATGACCCCGGTCAGGACGCATTTGAGAACACGGCGCGTATTTTTACCAGCGGACATCGACCACTGTGGAGTGATAGGCACAAGACTGTGCGACCCACTCTCATCTGAGAAGCTCGCGAAACACTTCCATTCAGTTTCCTGACCGGCGAGGCATTCAGCGTCTGGGACGAATCACACTCCCTGCGAGCGGTCGAGTATTACTCTCGATACGCCTGAGTCGTCAGCGAATACGGGAGCGAACCCAGTTTGAATTGGTACTCACCGAAAATCGCGACATGCCCCTTCCCTTTCGGGTGGTATCCGGTGAATGAGCCATTGACCACTTCGAGAGGTTTCGAGGTCCACTCTTCGTTCCGGAAGTCCTTGTCGTCTGAGTTGGCACTCCAGAAGCGGACTCCGACGGGAGCGAGATTCGATTTCATCGACAACTGGACCTCTGCGGTCTGCGGAGTGTATTTCCAGTCCAACTGCGGCAAATCGAGCCCGCCCGCCTGATGGCGGAAGAACACCGCCACTGTTGTCAGTGCTGCGTCGCGTCCATCATCCAGTCCATGCCCGGCGTTGGGCACTTGCAGGGTGTATTTCGGACCTTCCAGCCCATCCCAGTACAAGTTCATCGCATCCACCACCCAATACGGATCGTTGGTCCCCACCACCATCAGCTTGGGCAAGGTCAGCTGCTTCCGATACACATAGGGGTCCATCATGCTCCACAGTTGCTTCTCACGAGGGGTCTCGGGGCCATTGGGCTTGATGAGTCCCTTACTGGTGTAGTCGGCGATTTGTTCGCTGTACTCGCCCCAGGTTTCAAGCTGGTACTTCATCTGTTCCGGAAAGTTCAGCACGTTGATCACGATGGGAGCTGTCGCAATCACCCGTTTGTCAGCCACTGGAGTCAGCCAACTGGTCCAGCCGCGCTTAGAGGCTCCGGTGATGACGAAGCCCTTCGGCTTGATGTTGTACTGCTGCTGCGAAAACTGTTCGAGGGCGTCCATCGCCTTGACGGCACTCTTGACCATGGGGAAGAGGAGCGGCCAACTGTCGTCGCCGGTTTCGAGGTATTTGAGCCACGTATCGGTGATGAGGTCGTCTTCCACCCGCCCCCCGAACGCGGGCTGATTGGGCACGGCATGAAGTGTCGCGACTCGAGCGCCGCAGCGCTCGGCGAGAGCGAGGCCCATTCCCAGATCTTTCTCCTGGGGGACGCCGCCCGTCGAGCCTCCGGTGACGAAGAGCAGCATATGTTCCGGGTGATCGACGACCAGGGGTTCGTACACAAGAAGCGCGTGCTTCCAGACGAGCCCCTGCCACTTCTGGGAAGTGAGTTCCAGCCGCTGAACGTTCCCCTTCGGAGTCTCGATCGTTTGCGCGAGTTTCCAGGCAAAATCCGGCTCATCCCGAGCGACGTAGCGATGGATTGCGTCCGAGGGGGACAGCGTCACGGGAGGCTCATCCGCCGCAAGGAGGGAAGGAGCGAACAGACCAACGCACAGAACAAGCCAACGCATCGAGAATTCCTACGAGAGGGATGAGCAGTCTGTCACTCAGGGACGGGTGGGTGCCCCCGTTGAATCCATTGAGTCGTCAGGTTCTCACGGCGAGGTCAGGCCGTGTTCTGCGGGGAAACATAACACCAACCGTGACCACCGTAGTCCTTATGTTGGGTGGAATATGTGGAGGCTCACCGCGAGAACGTTGTGAATCCGGTTTTCCACTCACGACTACTTCTTGGCCCCCTTGAGGTCGATTGTCCCCAAGTCGATTGGTTCATCCCCGGGTTTGACCTCGAAGTGCTTCGGCGACTCGTTGATGGCATCGTATTTACCACCCAGCTTGTCCGGTTCCTTGAACTGATTCGACAGCGCATCGAATTTCATCCAAGTGGCCACCAATGCGTACTTGCCTTCGGGAACGCCATCACCCGTATCGTACGTGGAAACCTCGAAACTCCCATCAGTCCCGGTGGATGCAGTGGACGAACTGGGATGATCCGGATCGGGGATTTGCTCTGACCGAAACTCCAATTGAATGGGTGTCTCGGGAGGTTGACCATCGACGGTGATCGTCCCTTTCACCTTAACCGTGGATTTCGTAAATGGCTTCTCGGCCTTGCTGCATCCGACGGCTGTGCACAGCAGACCGCAGCCGAACCAAATGACAAAACGGTCCATCAAAGTCCCCTCACGGAATTACAGGGTGTCCCAAAGAAAGACCCCATTCCGACTCAGGCGTGGGAATGGGGTGCGAACAATAATGACTAGAACTCGCCGACGACTTCACCCTTCTTGCGAGTAATCAGGGCCCCCATCGTCTGGGCAGCAATGTTCTCGCTGATGAAACGCACTGCGCCATCCCCCATCAGGAAGTGGGCTCCTCCGGTGTGGAAGCTGTGGTAGCCTCTCCCCCGGAGATTTGTGCAGTTGATCGGACACGGCCCACCACTGCCTGTGCCGTCATACAGGGAGCCTGCTACCCAGTGTTCGAAGAGGAGTGCATCGGCCCAAGCCCCCCCGTTCGTCGGTCCCAACGCCTGATACGCTGCGGGAGCGGGCTGAGTTTTGAAGAAGATCACGGTCCCGCCGGTTTTCTCGCCGAGCAGAAAAGTGCTGGACGTGCCATCGAGTATGTCTCGGATACGACCAACCTGGCCTCCCGCGTAGCCAGGAAAGCCTGGAACACCCCTCTGGCCAGCCACTTGGAGAATTCCATCACGATCCCCGCCGCCGTTTCCGTTGTAGGCGAGGTTCGACAGTGTTCCGAGAATCCCTGTCGTGCCCGAATAGTCGCAACGCCCCCCAGTCATGGTGGCGTTGGCATTGGGGAACGGTCCAAAGGCACCGGC
The DNA here is from genome assembly GCA_031419335.1 of Planctomycetota bacterium. Classification (GTDB taxonomy): domain Bacteria; phylum Planctomycetota; class Planctomycetia; order Planctomycetales; family Planctomycetaceae; genus TH-plancto1. The sequence goes on along the minus strand of JANOKO010000091.1, from coordinate 2,957 downwards.
GGGATACAAATAGTTGTGCTTCGAGTCTCCGGGAGCCGACGGGCACATCATCCCATCAATGATGGTCGCCGCCAGAGTCGTGTTGGCGGCCTGAATCGTCACATTAAAACCTGTCGGACCATTGTACAACGGCGTGTTCTGGTCCAATTGGTTGTACAGCGGAGCCTGATCGATGAACGGGAGGATCTGCACCATCGCCCCTTTGACGTGCTGGTCAGTGGTGGGCGTGGCCAATTTCAGGAAGTACCCCGGCGGAAACGCGTTGTGCGTATCATGGTAGTTGTGGAACCCCAACCCCAATTGCTTGAGGTTGTTCTTGCACTGCGACCGGCGGGCCGCTTCGCGGGCTTGCTGCACAGCGGGCAGCAAGAGGGCGATCAGGACGGCAATGATCGCAATCACCACCAACAGTTCAATCAAAGTAAAACCACGTGAACGCTGCTGACGAGTCATCACAATACCTCTGGACACTGAGGACGGAACGAACACCCGCGACATAACCACGATCGAACGACCGTAAGCACACCGACAGAACGATGAGCCTCAAATTACGTTACCCACCTCATTCGCGAAAATCTACTCTAAATCGGTCTCGGACGTGATGTGGCCGTCCAGGACTCGAGTCTCGCTCCAGTGCGGTCAACGACTTGTGGTCGATCGACACGACGCATGGCTGTGTGCCTTACGAAAAAAACGCCCCGAGGAACTCCTCGGGGCGTGTGTTCATGGACCCCATTCGGGGACTCACTTACTCATCCGGATGCAGGTCGCGGAGTGACGGAATTTGCGGGCCTGTACCCAATGTGCCTGCTTGACGCTGTTGCTCTTCGGACTCGCTCAACATCTCCCGGCGAGCAGCCAGAATGCGAGCGTGTTCGTCGCGCAGCTCTTGTTGGGCTTCCGGGCGGATGCGAACTTCCGACGACTGGTGATTGTGGAAGCCTGTACCCGCCGGAATCAGATGCCCCAGGATCACGTTCTCTTTCAGTCCGACAAGGTTGTCGATCTTGCCCGCCAAGGCGGCTTCGGTCAGCACCTTGGTCGTTTCTTGGAAACTGGCAGCCGAGATGAAGCTCTCGCTCGACACCGCCGCCTTGGTAATCCCGAGCAACTGCGTGCTGGCCTTTGAAGGTCGCGGCTTGCCATGCTTGCAAGGCTTGCCGCCATCGGCTTCGATGGCCGTGTTGACCTCTTCGAGAGTGGTCAGCGGAACCATTTCACCGATCTGGAAATCGGTATCTCCCTGATCCGTGATCCGGCCCTTGAGCATGAGTTCCCGGTTCTGGCGGCGGAACTCGAATTTGTCGATGACGATCCCGGGCAGGAGATCGGTATCGCCCACATCGTCGACGCGGACCTTCCGGAGCATCTGCGAGACAACGATCTCGATGTGCTTGTCGTCGATTTCCACGCGCTGAGCGCGGTACACGTTCTGGGCTTCTTGGAGGAGGTACTGCTGCACCGCCTCTTCGCCGCTGACCCGCAGGATATCGTGCGGAACCAGCGGACCACGGACGAGTGCGTCCCCGGATCGCACCAAGTCGCCGGTATGCACCAGCAGTGGCTTTCCGTGCGGCACGACGTGTTCGCGATCGACACCGTTCGGACCATGCACGACGATGACGCGCTTGCCACGCTTCTTTTCGAGCATGATTTCGACTTCGCCGTCGATCTCGGCGATGACCGCCGGATCGCGCGGCTTGCGGGCTTCGAACAACTCGGTGACGCGGGGCAGACCACCGGTGATGTCCTGCGTTCCGCCGACTTCGCGAGGCGTCTTACCGACCACGGTCCCGGCGGAGATGTGGGCACCCTCTTCGACTTCCACAATTGCCCGTTCGGGAATGTAGTAGAAGTTCAGGATCTTGCCGGTGCTGTCTTCGATGACGACCTGCGGATGCAAGTCGCCCTTGTGATCGATGACCGTCCGGCGAATGTGTCCGCCGACTTCCTGCTCGACCTTCATCGAGCGGCCTTCGATCAGATCTTCGTACCGTACCGTCCCGCCGACATCGCACAGAATCGGAACCGAGTGGGGATCCCACTGGCACAGAACCTGACCGGCAGCGACCGTTTCCTCTTCCTTGACGAGCAGCACAGCACCGTTGGGAATCGTGTACTTCTCGAGTTCGCGATCCTTCGTGTCGATGATCACGATCTCCCCGTTGCGGGTCAGAACCACGTTCTGACCTTCGGAGTTCGTCACACTGCGGATACGGGAAAAGCGAACCTTACCGGCCTTTTTGGCGCGGAGGTCGCTGTCTTGCAACTGACGCTGGGCAGCCCCACCGACGTGGAACGTACGCATGGTGAGCTGGGTGCCCGGCTCGCCAATCGATTGAGCGGCGATAATGCCGCAGGCGAGTCCCTCTTCGACCAGTTGACCAGTCGACAGGTCCATGCCGTAGCAGAGACGGCAGACGCCGAGTTCCGCTTCGCAGGTCATCGGGCTGCGGACCTGGACTCGTTCCAGACCGAGCGTTTCGATCTTGCGGGCGATGTCGACGGTGACCAGCTCCCCTTCGCGGACGATCACCTCGTCGGTGATCGGATGCACGATGTTGGAGCGGCTGACCCGTCCGCGAATCGCGTCGGCCAGCGAGACCTCCACCCGTTCACCTCGGTAGACGACTCCACGAGTCACGCCCTTCGTGGTGCCGCAGTCGTGAGTCGTGCAGACCATGTTCTGACAGATGTCGGCCAGCTTGCGAGTCAGGTAGCCGGAGTCCGCCGTCTTGAGGGCGGTGTCGGCCAGTCCCTTGCGGGCACCGTGCGTCGAACTGAAGTATTCGAGGACGGTCAGGCCTTCCTTGAAATTCGACTTGATCGGAGTCTCGATGATTTCGCCGCTGGGCTTGGCCATCAGACCACGCATCCCGGCCAGTTGGCGAATCTGCTCCATACCGCCTCGGGCACCAGAGTCCGCCATCAGGTAGATCGGGTTGACGTACGCTCCC
>JANOKO010000090.1:0-1160 GCA_031419335.1 Planctomycetota bacterium | reverse complement strand
CCGAAGGCCGAGCGGCAGCCGATCAACGCGGGGATCTGGCGGTATCATCCGGTGCGGCATGAGTTCGAGGTCTTCGCTCATGGGTCGAGCAATCCGTGGGGTGTCGACTTCGACCAATATGGCGAGGCGTTTTGCACAGCCTGTGTGATCCCGCACTTGTACCACATCATTCAAGGTGGGCGATTCGAGCGGCACGCCGGCGAGCATTTTAACAAGCATACTTATGAGGACATCAAGACCATCGCCCGCCACCGACACTTCACCGGGGGGCAGTGGAACAACGACGACCGCCAGGCGAGTGCCGACCTCGGCGGCGGGCATGCGCATGCCGGGGCGATGATCTATCAAGGCGGGGCCTGGCCCGAGGAGTACAACGGCAAACTCTTCATGCACAACATCCACGGCAACCGGATCAACATCGACCAGTTGATCCCCGAAGGCTCCGGCTACGCGGGCGACCGCTATCCCGACTTCCTACTCACCGGCGACAAGTGGTCGCAGATGATTAACCTGATGACCGGTCCCGATGGGCAGGTGTGGATGATCGACTGGTACGACGCGAATCAATGCCACCGCCCGGAAGAGGGGCTGCATGACACGACCAATGGGCGGATCTTTCGCGTAACGTATGGGGAGGTGAAGAACCCGAAGGTGGATTTGAAGAAACTGAGTAACAAGGAACTCATTGAGATGGCTATTCACGCTAAGAATGAATGGTACTCGCGTCACGCCCGCCGCATCCTTCAAGAGAGAGTTGCTTTCGGTCGTCTATCACAAGACGATGGAATGGGGATGCTCGCTGGTGACGAGGATTGGGGATTTGAGAAATTACCCGCGGCTCAACAAGTGCGTTGGCTTTCGACATTTATTGCACTGTCCAACGAGCAACGACTTCAGTCGCTCGCCAGCATTAAGATACAAGACTTCTTGAATCTTGAACCAAGAGTCACCGCACTCGCGATACGACTATCCTGCGATCGCCATACCCAGAGCCCGGAGGCTCGCCAGCTCTTGGTGGATTTATCTCGAGCAAATACCTCACCCACAGTCCGATTGGCAATTGCGTCATCACTTCAGCGGACTCCACTCGTTGACCGTTGGGCAATCCTCGAAGGTCTCATCTCCCACGCCGAGGACGCGAAGGACCACAACCTGCCGCT
>JANOKO010000089.1:0-4055 GCA_031419335.1 Planctomycetota bacterium | reverse complement strand
ATCGCCTGTGGCTTGGTCTGTTCGGAGTGCTGTTGGGCCTGTTGTGTGGTCGAGTCTCGGACGCCCAATCGGAGTCAGCCCGCCCCGACAACCTCCAGCCCATCGGTGGGTTCTGGTATCTCCAACCCGGTGATACTCCCGTCTACTATTACAAGGACGGCGACCGGTATCTCGACCTGTTCAGCTATCACGCTCAGGACTCGAACAAAGATGGCATCCCGAACCTCAAGCTCAATCATGATGCAGACTGCCTCATCCTGGAGAGCCAGGGGTATCCGAATCACCCGACGGCTGTCTTCCCAAATAGCGGCAACCCGAATGCCATCCGAGTGCAGCAGTTCACATTTCGACTTCCCTTAAAACCGAAACAGGCGGATCAGATTACCCGCGTCCCGATGGGGCCTATCGGGACCGCAATTAACGGTGTCGTCTTCTTCAACCCGTTCGAGATGGAGGGGATGAACGCTGTCGAGGGGTACTCCGAGGTCTGGCTCGACTCCTGTTGCGGTCATCCACAGCAGACCGGTGTCTACCACTACCACAAGTACCCGAGCTGTGTGAAATCGCCGTTCGCGGACGATGGGAAACAGCACTCGCCGGTCATTGGGTTCGCCTGGGACGGGTATCCGGTGTATGGCCCCTACGAGGGAAAAAGTGAGAAGGCGATGGACCTGAAGGGGGACCGAGCCCTGGATGTCTGCAATGGCCACGACGACCCGGTTCGCGGCTACCACTACCACGTCACGCCGGGGCGGTTCCCGTACATCATCGGCGGGTATGCCGGAGTCGTCGAGACCTCGAACAATCGCGGCATGCGCCGGGCGGGGACAGGGCCGATCGAGGACAACACGGAGCCGGGCACTCGCTTCAAGCAGGTCATCGCCAGTGTCCAGCCAGGGACCGTCACCCCCGGGAAAACGCAAAACGTCATCATTAAACTCGACCCCCACGCCGCTCCCGTGCCCGCTGGCCCTCCCAGCTGGGTCCAGATCGGCCCGTATGAGGCGAAGTCAATCACGCGCGATGGTAACACTGTGACAGTCGAGATCGAAGTCCCGCCGGACTCGCCGATGGGAGTGCTGTTGGATTGCCACATCGAGTTCGGAGGGCCACGTCGCCCGACAGTGTTCAAGAAAAATGATGTCCTGCGGGTCGTGGAGTGATGGCACTTTGGCTGGGTGGCTTTGGGCCAATGCCGGACCAAGCCGGGTTGCTCTCCCTCACTTTGGCTGACTCTCCGGGCGGAGATACACGAAGTTCTTCCCCAATCGCCCGCCGTAATTGCCTGCTGAGATTCGGACAAGACCCGGCGTGTGCTGGCTGGCCTGAATCGCAGCTTGAGTGGCTCTGGCAACAGTATCCAGATCATACCCATTGATAATGATTTCGCTGATCGACTGGACACCCGGCGGCACGCGCGAGGCGTCCCCGAGCTTATCCCGCAACGTGGGACAAAACGGGTGATTGGTGCTGGCTATCAAGAACGAATAAGCGCTCCCCGCTTTGGACCCACTGGAGGCCACACCGCCCGGAAACGGCAAGATCACGCCGGGCACTCGACTGGCCGCTGCGACCGCTCGCTCCGCGGCCTCGAGCGCGGCATCGACCGACTCACTCAAGAACCATAAGTTTCCGCCCATCAGCCCGTCGCGGAATCCGAACCGACGATCCATGACGAACTCACCCATCATGATCGGCAGCACCCACACCTTGCGTCCGAATCGCTCGGCCCGGAACTGATGCCCATCCCCAAACAGAGCGATCTTCCTCCCCAGTCGGAAGAAGCTCTCGGTCGCTTGCAAGCTGAAGCAAGCCGTGGTGGGACAGGTCAACACGTTTTGACTCAGCCGAGCCAACAGCACGCGCTCCAGGATGGCCTCGCGATCCTTCTTAAATCGAGGGACATGGAACTGCAGGATCGCCCCCGGTCGCCCATCGGGGGTCACGAATGACTCATCACCGCCGGGGCCCACAGCTCGGTCCAGACCCGCTTCACAGTCACACAGTATCGAACTGCTGGCGTGTCCCGTGGCCGCCTGGACTGCATGGTCAAGCCATCGCCGGTTGCTGGCAGTCACCAGAACTTCGGCATAAATACTTCGAAACGCTTCAGCGTAGGTATCTTCGATTTCAGCGGTCGGCACGGTCAGTGGTCTTCTGGGAGAGGAGGAGAGAGGGAAGGCCGACGAATCGTCTGCTCTAGGCACCATAACGGCTGAGAGGCAATCAGTCAGCCATCAGCGATCAACCGCAGACGCGGTGTGTGCATTCGCCGATGGGCAGTGGCCTGATTCCGGAACCCGATGCGTCAGAGAGGGAGTACGTCTCTCGATGTTTTGCGAGAGATTGGCTCCCAGGAGAATCGCAGGTCACACAGCCGAGTGCGAGTGATTCCTGGAGGTACTCCTCGCTACGCTCGGTCCTTGCTGACGCGGCGGGCTACTGATATAGGGTCCGCCAATCGGTAAATGCACGCGAGACGATGTTCGACCAGCCCGTGCGTCAACTCGGGAGTGTGGAGAGTCCCTGGCTGACACGACTGCGTGGTGAACATCCACCTGAGCGAAACTGCAGGTTGCTGTCCTTGGGAGTTGCTACGAGTGTTCCGTCTTTCATGACACCATCCGATATGGAAGCGAGGGAGCAGGACGGGAAGATTGTTCAATCGATCGTCGGCTTCCAATCCGGGCGCAATAGGATTCTGCGACAGCTCGCGGCGAATCGATCCCAGTGAGGGACTTAAATTCGTACGACAGATGCCTCTCACACCGGGTGGAAGTGGCGTGACCTTGATCCCGAGTCTTCCGATTCCGGCAGTTCCTGCCGATTCGTGATCACAGCACTGACTGCACAAAGCCGGCTGGCCGCGAATCCCGACTCTGATGGAACCGAATGATTCTCACGGACATTCCCGGAGTCAAACCGAGAGGATTGCGATAGTATTTGAAGAGAGGGACCGAGCGGCATTGATTTCCTGACCCGTGTGACATATTCATCGTCTAGTCACCACGCAGCGAAGCCACGGCCCGGTGGGTTCCCTCCAGCAGGAATCGGCTGCGGCGCATTCCCTCACTGTCGCACATACCGGCTGTGACGCACTTTGTTGGAGACTCAGGAGTCCCGACTACGGTCGGACTCGGTGAGTCCTACACTCCGGACCTTGTCCACCATGTCAGATTTCTCCGCTGCGTTCAACAGCCAAAGCCTGCCTTACATCGAAGACCTGTACGCGCGCTATCTCAACGGAGACTCCTCTGTCCCCGACCAATGGGCGGAGTATTTCCGGACCTCCCTGAACGGGCATGGGCAGCCAGCCGCCTCCGGTCGCGTCAGCTTCGACCCGCCGTTCAAGCCGCGCAGCATCTTTAACCCGCCCGGGGGAGGCGGCGCGAATCACTTTCGCGCCGAACAGAAGCTCAGCATCGCCTTGCAGCAGGAGCGCGTCGACGGGTTGATCCAGGCATACCGCACCCTCGGGCACATCCCCGCCAAGGTCGATCCGCTGAAGGTCAAGATCGAATCCCCGGTGGAACTCGACCACACGTTCTACGGCTTCACGGAAGCTGACCTCGACCGCGAGGTCTCGACCGAGTTAGTCGGTGGTCCCGACACACGGACCTTGCGGGGGGTGATCGCGTGGCTCAAGCAGACCTACTGCCGATCGATCGGCGTGCAGTACATGCACATCGAGAGTCTCTCGGCTCGTCTCTGGCTCCAGCAGCAGATGGAGCAGACGGCCAACCGCATCAAGCTCGACATCAAAGACCAGCACCGCATCCTGGCCCGGCTGGCCGATGCGGTCTGCTTCGAAAAGTTCTTGTGGGACAAGTTCAAGGGGACGAAGACGTTCTCCCTCGATGGCGGTGAGACGTTGATTCCGCTGCTCGACCAAGCCGTCGAGCGGGCTGCCGAACTGGGGTGCAAAGAGATCGTGCTGGCAATGGCCCACCGAGGCCGCTTGAACGTCCTCTACAACACGATGGGCAAGAAGGGTCGCCAGATTTTTCGCGAGGTCGAGGACCAACACGAGCACCTGGCCTTTGACGATGTGAAGT
>JANOKO010000088.1:0-1272 GCA_031419335.1 Planctomycetota bacterium | reverse complement strand
CCTGGCCGCGCTGCTGGCGAGTCCCAACGGCTGTGCAACGCTCGACGATGCCACGGATGACCAGAAGCGAAAACATGCAGACGGCGGGAAGTGGCGGGCGAGCATCCCGAAGCGGCTGAAGGCCGATGGGCTGATCGCTGCCGAACGTGTGGTCAAGTCGGCTCGACCGGCGCGGCATGCGGGATTTCTGACCGAGTGGCGGCTGGTCAACCGACCGGCTGCGGAATCGCTGCGGGCGGCTCTCGCTGCCCAACAAAACGACGCGGGCGAATCGGCTGGAACCGACTCATCCACTCTCACCAAGAACGGAGCTAACGAACATGGGAAAGCTGTCTGACATTTTGAACGGAAGTAGCGGCGGATTCAAAGACCGCTGGGACAACACCGAAGCGGCGGGCGACTTCGGGCCGGTGCCACGGGGCGAGTACCAATGTCACGTCACCCGTGGCGAACTGGAATCGAGCCGCTTGAAAGCGACGCCGGGATACAAAGTCGAGTTCACAATCTGTGACGGCGAGTATCGGGGCCGCAAGCTGTGGCTCGATTGCTGGCTGACGCCCGCGGCGCTGGCGATGTCGAAGCGAGACTTGATGAAGCTCGGCATCGCGACACCGGAGCAGATGGAATATCCACTGCCACGGGGCATCCGCTGCCGGGTGACGGTCGTTCTCCATGCCGATGACAACGGGATCGAACGGAACCGCGTTCGGTCGTTCGAAGTCATCGGCATCGACGAACCGGAAGTCGATGCGTTCGCTCCGCCGCCTCCCCCCAAAGTCGACCTGACCGGCGGGGCAGTCGCGTCATCCGATGTTCCCTTTTGATCGAAGGGGAATCTGATGACCGACACACTGGGATTCCGGATTGTCGGGCCGTGTACGGGCGAGCGGCGGTTGGTCGATTGGCCAACCGCGTTCGTCGGGTATGCGAGTCTCGACGCACGGGCGGAAGTGACCCGCGAAGGCTATCTCTCGTCGTTCACGTTTGGGCAGGATTTCCGCAAACACCTCGACGCGACCGGCTCAACGAAGGGCTTCGACGGCGAGTGTGGGGCGGAGTTCATCTGGTTCGACATCGACCGGACCGACCTGGAAGCGGCGAGACGCGATGCCGTTGCGTTATGCCTGTTTATAACCGAGCGTTATAAACTCGACGATGAATCTTTAATGTCGTTCTTCAGCGGTTCAAAGGGCTTTCATGTCGGGCTGCCGACTGCCCATTGGCAACCGACCGCTTCGGGGACGTTCCACGTCACGGCAAGGCGGCTGGCGG
>JANOKO010000087.1:0-7384 GCA_031419335.1 Planctomycetota bacterium | reverse complement strand
GATGATGTTGAGATCAAGACCCCCGATGACCAAGTCATCAAGCTCAAGGCCGACCACACAACCCACCCGCTGGATGCCCCAGGAGCCGCGCCCGCCACACAGACGGCGAGCTTCACCTTTCGCGAGACCGATGACCCTGGCGTGTACGGCCTGCGCCGCTTTCGTCGCGACCAGACCTCAGTGGAAACTCAGTTGGCCTATAACGTCCCTCCGCAAGAAAGCCAATTAGAACTCATCACCGACGAGCAACTTCAGAAACAATTGAGCGGCATCGAATATACGATCCATGCCCCGGGTGAGACCGACTGGCTGCGCCGGGAATCGCCCGGTGAAGAGGTGCGCTGGTGGCTGCTGTGGGGGTTGATACTGATCGGTTTGATTGAGCAAGCATTGGCCTCGCGGGTGAGTTACCACACATGAGTCGTCCGTTTTCTGTGGTTCGATTTCCGAGTGCCGATACCGACTGTCGTCCGTAGTTGGCCATCGAACTGATCTCTACTCACAACCCTCATACCCGGAAACCCTGTCCCGTGACCTCAACGAACGAGACTCCGAAACAGCTCCGTCGCGTCACCATCGGGGGACTGCTGGCGATGGGGGTGGGGTTGGCGTTGTCAGTCATTGAGCTGGCAACGGGATTTGTACAGGGTCGACTGGGCCCCTATGGACGCATAACGATCTTGGTCTGTGGGACGTTGTTTTCTGTATGGGGGATGAAGGAGCTGATTGCGGGATGGTGGCCCCGGCTGAGTCGGAACGGATTGATTCGGAACCGGTTTCATATACCGGTCGAGGGCTGGGCTTTTTTGCTCATCATGTTTGTGTTGTTCATCGGTTCGTTGATGGGACGTTCAAACCCGCTCATGTTGGTCTTTTCCATGATGGCCGGTGCGTTCGTGATGAATGGGTGGCTGACGTTTACCTACTTGAAGGGGGTGACGGTTGAACGACAGTTACCCGAGCGGGTCATGGCAGGCGAACCGTTTTCTGTCGTGATGGCTTTGCGGAATCGCAAGACCTGGTTGTCGGCTTGGCTGATGACTGTCCAGGATCATGTCACGGGGCATCAGACAGAACTCACTCCGGAAGTCGCCTTTATCCGCGTGCCTGCTGATGAGCAACAGCGCGGGCATTATCAACTGGTTCTGGCTCAGCGCGGCCTGCATCAGTTCGGGCCGATCCACGTCGACACACGGTTTCCTCTGGGGTTGGTCGAACGCGGGCTCAATTTGTCGGTATCCGCCACGCTGCATGTCTACCCACGACTGGGACGCTTGCAGCCCGATTGGAAGCGGAAGCTGCAACATGCGATGGAGCAAACCTCGTCTCAGGTCGCCAAAAGCGGTCTTTTTGAGGACGAGTTCTATAGCCTCCGTGAATATCGGGTCGGTGATGATCTGCGTTCCGTGCATTGGCGCACCAGTGCCCGCCGTAACGAACTGATGGTACGTCAGTATCGCGATAACCGGGATCGCTGCTTGCTCATTCTGCTCGATTCGTGGATGCCCACAGACGACGAGGAACGTGACAGGGAGGACTTTGAGCAGGCGCTGTCCTTCATTGCCACCGTCTGCGTGGAAGCCACCCGTAGCAGCCGAGAATCGCGGACGACAGTGGCAGTGCAGGGAGCATTGCTCGTGGTGTGGCGTGGGGGCGGTGGCGGGGAAAAGATTGAAGCTCTACTGGATGCCTTGGCCGAGCTGCAACCTGATCACAAACGATCGATTGCTCCTCTGATCGAGGCGACGCGGGGAGACCGCTCTCATCAGCCGCGGATCCTCTTGTTGACGCGACGACCCGAGGAAGCCGACCGCGAAGTCCGCAGGCTTGCGGCTCAGGACCACTCATTAAGTGCGGTGCAGTTACTGGAGATCGGTTCGCCGGAGTTGCGTCAGATTTTCGAGATGACTTGATTCTCCGTTCAAGAACGTCTGCCGCGATTCGTCTGTCCGCTCTGGCAGGTAGCTCAGTGATGCACAGACATGCAAGTTCGTGACACAGACACTCTCCCATCGGCTTCCACATCGGCTATGATCAGCCTGTGTCTGATCGCCATTGATCGGACTGTTCGTTGATGCAGGGAGACAGATGTGGAAACACGGGCATTGCCTCGCAATCCGACTCGTTCGGTGCGGATCGGGTCGGTCACGATCGGGGGGGGGAATCCCATCGCGGTCCAGAGCATGACCGCGACGCATACACAGAATATCGAGGCCACCGTAGGGCAGATTCGCGATCTCGTAGCTGCGGGGGCCGACGTGATTCGCGTAGCGGTCGATAGCCGCAAGGACGCGGACGCTCTGGCGGAAATTGCCAAACAGGTCGAAGCCAATCTCGCGGTCGACCTGCAAGAGAACTACCGCATGGCGGAACTGGTCGCTCCGCATGTAGCCAAGATCCGCTACAACCCCGGGCACTTGTATCACCATGAGCGCGAGAAGCCGTGGCAGGACAAGGTGCGTTACCTGGCCGACATCGCTGGGCAGCACGACTGTGCGATGCGCGTCGGCGTGAACTGTGGCTCGGTCGATCCGGGCAAGAAGGAAAAGTACGACGACCACGACTCGATCTCGCCGATGCTGGAGAGTGCGTTCGATCACTGTGCGTTTCTCGACTCGCTGGGGTTCACGCGGTACGCGGTGTCGCTCAAGGACTCCGACCCCCGCAACGTGATCGAGGTCAACAAACGCTTCGCCTCCGAGCGGCCCGATGTGCCGCTGCATCTGGGCGTCACCGAAGCGGGCATGCCGCCCGATGGGATCATCAAGACTCGCATCGCCTTCGAACAGCTCATCAGCCGGGGCATCGGCGACACGATCCGCGTCTCGCTGACGGTCCCGAACTCCCGCAAGTCGGAAGAGATTGTCGCCGGGCGCAAGATCCTGGAAGACATCGCTGCGGGTCGCGTGCGGAGCGTCGTCGACTACGGCCTGCAGTCGCTCAATATCATCAGTTGCCCAAGCTGCTCGCGCGTCGAGAACGAAGCGTTCATCGATCTGGCCGCAGCCGTGAAGGAGATGACGGCTTACGCCAAGGACCATGCGATCACGATCGCGGTGATGGGCTGCCGCGTGAACGGACCGGGCGAGACGGATGACGCTGATCTAGGACTCTGGTGCGGTCCGAACTTTGTGAACCTCAAGAAGGGTCCGGAGGAGGTCGGGGCGTATACATACGACACGATCCTGCCGAAGCTCAAAGCGGAGTTGGATCAGTTGATTGCGAGGAAGACCGCTATGATTTAACCGTGGGTCCGGGCAGGTAGGGCGCATTGGCTCGCTCCGTAAAGCAAATCGTCGATGGTCAGAATCATGCTACGTTATCCAGCCGGCCTGCCTGCCCCGGTCTACGGGCTCGACGGTGTGCCGTTGCTTCGACACACCGTGCTGAAGCCGACAGGGTTTTCGTGGTTGGGAGCCCACGGGTGGCCCCAAGTCGCCGGATTCTCCGAATCCGGTGTGGGCGATTGGAAAACTCGCTGATGGGGGCACTCGTTGTCTTTGTGAGTGTGTACCCCGTCAGGCGGGAGCTGAACCGCCGGACTCGGAGAGTCCGGCGACGTTCGCGGAGTGTCGGAAAATCAGTGCTATTGGGCCAGCGCAGTACCGTTTACACGATACACATGGCCCCGCGGCCGATACGACCCAGGTCGTGGCAGAACGCATCCAGGCACAGCGGGACCGGCATCGATTCGAGCAATTGGGTTTCGGCCTCGATGCAGCGATCGAGCATCAAGCCCCAACGGTCGAGGGCCACGTCGTCATCGCTAGGGAAACGACTGAGAGTGGCGTCGATACTGGCAGACTCGGCAGGGGAAGATCGCAACCCGGCCCCCAGTAAATGACGGTAGAAGTCGGCGGCGAAACGCACCAACCACACGGCTGCCTTCCGCTGCATGGCGGGGTCTTTGCCTTGCTCTTCGAGAGCGGACTGAAACAGTTTACTCGACCCCAGCGAGTCGAAGTCGGCCTGGGCCAGTTGTCGATACACGCTGGCCCGGATGGCCCGCAGTTCGGGGGATTGCAGTTGGGCTGCGGTTTCCAGGCTCCCTTCGCAGAGCGCAGCGATGGCGGCGGCCTGGGTGCGGTCGGTCTCGATCTCCTGCTCGATCAGCAGTTCGGTGATGTCCTCGGGGGAGAGCGGTGAGAACAGGATCGGCTGGCAGCGTGAGCGGATTGTCGAGAGGATCGACGCCGACTCGGGAGCGGTGAGGAACAGAATCGCCCCGGCGGGCGGCTCCTCGAGTGTCTTGAGCAGAGCATTCGCGCTGGCATCGTTCATCGTGTGGGCATCGTCGATGATGGCCACACGGCGGCTGGCAGTCATCGGTCGCAGTGAGAGGTCGTGGCACAAGCCTTGGCGTCCGCGACTTTCGGGCGGGCCGATGATGAGGTCGATCGGGAGTTCCTGTTTCCCCTCGGGCCTCTCGACAACGAGCAAGTCGGGATGGCTTCCCACGACCACTTGCTTGCAACTCGGGCAGATGCCGCAGGCGTCGAGTTGGTCTGGGGTCCGCTGCGTGCAGAAGAGGCACTGGGCCACCAGCCGAGCGAAGGTTCGCTTGCCGATTCCTGGAGGTCCGACCAGCAAAAACCCATGCGCGAGCCTGTCCCGCTGGATCGCGCGGCGAAACATCTCAACCTGCCGGGTGTGTCCGCGAAGCGCTTGCCAGATCATGGTTTTCGGGACACTTGAATTGAGTCGACACCCACCATCATCCCCGGTTCCGCAGAGGGATTCGCCCCGGCGATTTCGATCGTCAGCGTGTGCTTTCCAGCGGCGAGTTTCCAGACTCCCAGTGGTAGCGGCCCCGTCGAAATCACATCCGGAAAGTTAAACAGGTCGATCTCAGTACGGAGTGCTTCACCATCGACCAGCGTCCGGACGATGGCGTAGTCAGACGCCATCGTGAATGTGGTGGCGAGGTGGTACTCGCCAGTTTCCTTCACTTCAAACGGAATTTGCAATCGGCTTCCCACTTTGCCACCCGTCCAGAAGAGCTGTTGCCCATTGCTCCATCGGTCCGCAGGGAACCCAGTCATCTCCTGCACGATCCCCTGTCCGTCGCTGAATTCGACACCATCAATCGATTCGGCTTCGATGGCACCATCCACACGTGTCTGCTTCAAGTCAGTCAGTTTCGTGGGCGATCGATGGAGTGGAAATCGCCAGGCACCGACGGGCTTTGGCTTTGCAGCTGGGGGGGCATCCTGGGGATGGATGAGGACGTGAGCCCCCTTCATCCCACCCACAACGACATCCGGTAACTTGTCGCCGTTGATGTCACTGACGATGACTTGCCGCCCGATCCCGGACTCGTCGTCTATGCGGTGCGGCACCCAGTCCACGCCTTCCGGCGTACGGACCAGTTCGAACCAATAAACGACAGCCCCGGCATCCCACAGCGGGCTTTTTTGGTGATGAGACCAGTAGGTCTTGCCCGTCACGAGGTCTTGCAACCCGTCACCATTCATATCGGCGAGGGCAAGTGAATGCAGCTCCGTGAAGACAAGTCCGTAGTGGTTCTGCTCGGGAGTCTTCCCCATAATCAGATGCTCTCGGAACACGATCTGGGCTCCCGAGGAGTCTTGCTCATACCACGCCAGACCATAGTCATGGGCCGCCAGGCTGGTAATCACATCGTGATCTCCATCACCGTCGATGTCATAGGCATACATCTCGGCCCCGCCGTACGCGTTGGTAAACTTCACGGCATGAAATGGCCAACGGGCCGACTCAGCATCCTGAGCGGGTTGTTCGAACCAACCTCCCGCTGTGAGAATATCCGACCGCGAATCGCCATTGATGTCTCCCACGCCCAGACCATGCCCAAATCTCTCCGGGGCTGCCTCGTCAGAGATGACGTGAAAACTCCACGGACCGAATCCGCCGCCAGTGGGCAGTGTGGCGTAACCAAACATCCCACCGCGCGTACAGACCAATTCGGGGGTGGCGTTGCCCGTCACTTGAACGAAATGCGGGGACTCATTGGAGACACTGTCGATCACCTGATGCTTGGGCCAGTGTCCTCCTCGTTTGGCGGGGTTCTCGTAGACGAAGGCGGGCGTGCCTGGGAATCCCACCACAAAGACATCATTCCAGCCATCGCTGTTGAAATCGTAGATCCAACTGAAGAAGTTGTCGGCATAAAAATCGAGCGGCTGAGGCCGGGGAGGATAGATCTCGTAAGACTCTGAGAATCCCGGACCCGCGTACCAATAGGGTCCACAGACGATGTCGGCCTGACCATCCTGATTCAGGTCACCGGCATTCGCCCCTTCCGAGAAGTACGTGGGTGACAAGAGCTGCCGAGTGAAGGGCGTCGCACTCAGCTCCGGTTCAGCAGCGGAAACACTTCCGCACCAGTTGAGGAGTAAGAGCAGTGCGGCAGCGAAACTGAGGAATCGAGTACACCTCATCAGACCATTTCTCCTGTTGAATCCTGTGGCCTCTTTGTATTCACTGTGTGATGCGTCATGGGGAAACGATCAGTGGGCACAAGCTCGCCAACCGCCTAGTGGTCCGTCAAGGCTTTTTTTTGGGGTTCGCCTCCCGGGGGAGGGCGAGGCACCCGCCGAGCCGCGACTGCGAATCGACGCCTACCGTGGCTCGCGGCTCAGCAGGAGCTTCGCCCTCCCGCGCGGGCCTGGCTCAACCCCTAAATCAAGCCTTGACGGACCACTAGATCAGTTTCAGCTCCGGTCTTGACACATGAAAATGTAGCCGCAACCTGCCACTCACATGATACCCGTCGGGTTACCTCACGGGGCAGCCACTCGATCGCCCCGAGCCAGTGACACGATCAACGCCGTGGAACATCGCCCTGGTTCATGTGGTCGAGCTGCCGATCAAGCCCTGACAGTGTGACACGTTTTTTGTGACTCGGAGTTGCGACCTTTCAGGGCTGGGCACATTCACACCAACGAACCCTGGGCGGCGCTGCACGACTACGTCGTTTCGCTCTGACCTGGGCCCCCTTCGGGGCGAAGTGGTAGGGGACTTGCGGGCCTGGAATGGGTAACGGCCAAGTGTCAATGCGCTGTCATTGACAGTCGTAGACTTGATCTCGGCAGCTAGCATCGGACTGGCCTGCCTGGCTGGCTGTTATTCGACGACGAAATGACACGCCAGAATACCACGTGGGACTATCCGACAAACGTTGAGGGTTTGAAAGTGAATCAGTTCGGAATCCACGTGTGTGCGTCAGAGTAGTAGGCCGCTAGAGGAATTCACCACGAAGCACGGAGAGCTGCGTGGAACATTTCGGGAGTTGGGAGTCGATCTGCGACCGCTATCATCTCCGATTTGGAGTGTGCGTCAGGACGGTAGGCAGCAGCAGATATTCACCACAGTGCGTAATCCCGGAAAGGGTGAGAGCCGCAGA
>JANOKO010000086.1:0-5346 GCA_031419335.1 Planctomycetota bacterium | reverse complement strand
CTTTCCAGGCCGTCCAGTGGCGTTTCTCGCCTGGAGACGGCCTGGAATGGCCGACTTATGGGGCTCATCTTTCCGACCGCTCGCCGAAGACTTCTGTTTACTGCCAGCCTGTCCGCTGCAGACGGCAGAATTCTGATGAATTCTGCTACTCTTGATGTAAATCACCCTTCCCCCAGAGACTCCCCATGAACCGCATCGTCGCTCGTCCGAATCAACTCGATCTCGATTCCCCCGGTCGTCGTGACTACTGGCTCGCGCTCGAGCACGACAGCATCTGGGGCGACCATCTGATCCCGCTCACCGTGTGGGTGGGTCCAGAGGCCAAGCCGAACGAGGGACTGGTGTCGTTTGGCTCGAACCACGGGAACGAGTACGAAGGGCCGGTGGTCCTCAAGAAGCTGATCCATGAGATCCAGTTGGAGGACGTGCGGGGACGGATCATCTTCATCCCGGTCCTGAACCCCTCGGCGTTCCGGGCAGGCACCCGCGAGAGCAGCCCAGATGACCGCGTAAATCTCAACCGGGCATTCGTCGAAGGGGCGGGAGTGACGCCGTCCTTGTCAGGCATCACGCACCGCATCGCTGCCTTCGTGCGGCACTACATCTGGCCGCGCGTGCATGTGGTGATCGACCTGCACTCGGGAGGCAATGTCGCCCGATTCTCGATCTGTGCCAACTACCACCCCGTCGAAGACCCGGTCCTCGCGGCCAAGATCGAGCAGACCGCCCGCTGGTTCGGGACACCATCGCTCATGGTCTACCAGAACCAGACGCCGGGGCTGCTGCCGAGTGAGGCCGAACGCCTGGGCAAGATCACTGTCGGCACCGAACTCGGCTGGGGCTGTGCCGTGAATGCTGAGGGAGTCCGTTACGGTCGCCAGGGTGTCCTCGCAGCCGCCATCCACAACGGCCAACTGAAAGGGACGATCGAGCCCATCGCGTATCACGCCGCCGGGACGCAGAGGAAGCTGGAAATGGTCGACCGCGACTGCTTCACGGTGGCCCCGTTCGATGGGCATTACGAGTGCGTGCTGGAATGCGGTACGCGCGTAAAGCGGGGGGACATCGTGGGCTACCTGCACGACTTCGACCACATCGACATGCTGCCCTGGCCCGCGCGAGCCGGGGTGGATGGGGTGGTCCTGGCCCAGGCGTGGGTCTCGCCGATCCCACGCGGGCAGCATATTGTTGTCGTCGGGCGCGAGATTGCATAACGCAATCGATCCTGTCCACAAAGCCACGCAGCGACAGCGAACATCAGAATTCGCCAGTGCTGGGCAACAAGTGGCGCATTCGGCAATACAGAACCCGTGTGTGGACGGGACACCAGGGACTCCCAGTGGGCGATGAGGGACTCGAACCCACGACATCCACTGTGTAAGAGTGGCGCTCTAACCAACTGAGCTAATCGCCCCGAAGGGGTATCTTCTTGTTTTTGAGGGCCACTGTCAAAGAGTCGGCTCAATTCCCCGATTCCACATGTCCCTCACCTGAATTGTCGTTCCGATTGCACCCTCACCCCACATGGAAACTCGACTCTGCCCGGCTCAAGTCTCGTGGAACTCAGGATTCAGCCTAGGGGACTGGCAAGGCAGGCAGAGTCAACCAGAGCTGATCGGTGGTCGATGAGAGACCCTCGATGGGGGCTGTGACCCGACTCGTCCGATCAGGTCCGATCGTTGTTCCCACGATCTGAATCGGCCCTCGCGCCGCGACGGCATCCGGGGAAACGGAGAGCCTGAAAGTCACTGTTTTGGAAGTATCGCCCTCCGGCTTCGATTCGACCGGTTCGAGGGTGACACCTGCGGGGAGCCCCTGGGCCGTGAATTGAATCGGGACATTGAGACCTGCCCTGCGGCTAATCGTGACTGGGATTTCGAGGGGCTTTGCGCGGTCCAGCGTGAAGCGGTTGCTGGCCACGGACAGCCCCATCTCTGGTATTTCGGGCTGGATGGTCACGGCGTAGAAGTGCCGCTCGCTCCCGGACTGATACCGGTCAGAGACCTCTATCATATAATCGCCATCAACAGGGATCGTATACGAGATGTCTGGGTCAGCCAGTTGGTCCTTGTCATCCTGGTCGACCAGTGTGGTGTTTGTCACATTGCGAATGCGGATCACCGGGTCGAGCAAAGAGCCGAGTGGTCGAGAATATGTCCGGACGCGCAGCACTTGCCCTTTCAGAGCCGTGAACTGAAACTGGTCCCGGTCTCCCGTGGTTTCGATCATGCCGGTGATTGATCCGGGAACCACAATCGATTGCACGGCAGCCGTGCTGTCCTCGATCATGGCCGTCCCCACGTGTTCCGGATATTGATCCAGAGAGAACGCCGCGGTGGCCGTGATTCCACTGGAAAACGGGGCGAAGCGCAGTGTGGTCGGGTCACCCAGAAGCGTGAGCGGTTCTGCGGGAAGATTCCACCCGCGTGAAATGACCGCGCCCGGCTGTCTGACAAGCGGGATCACGTGATCCACCACCGGTCCCGTCGTCAATCGCAAGCGGTAGATGTAGTTGGATCCACCCGCGTACTGGATACTCGAATCGGGCTGGGCGGGAAAGGCGAATACTCGGACGAGCCATGTTCCATCTGTGGGAGCAGTCCAAACCATCTGGGGGTCAG
The DNA here is from genome assembly GCA_031419335.1 of Planctomycetota bacterium. Taxonomy (GTDB): domain Bacteria; phylum Planctomycetota; class Planctomycetia; order Planctomycetales; family Planctomycetaceae; genus TH-plancto1. Next base: position 2,725 of record JANOKO010000086.1, on the reverse strand, counting down.
TGCCCAGCGAGTCATCGTTCTGCTCGATGACAAATCCGTGAGAGTCCGTGATTTGCAGGACCGCATCCATCGGGGACGGCAGTGTTTGGTTCGCTTCGACCGAGGCCACGAGCGTTTCATTCACCTTCAGTGTGACCAAATAGCCGTCTATGTCACCGCGCTTGTCCAGCGTGCCATTGAGCAGGACCGGCAGAGTGGCAATCCCCTGCGCTGCCTGGACGGCGTTGTTCGGTTCGATTTCCACGATCTCGGGAAGAGTGCCGATCACTAGCGGACGCAGTTCACTGGCTCCCTCGGCATGATGCCAGCGGAGCCAAACCATACCAGGGCGGGCCTCAGCTGTGGCAGTCACGACGTATTCATCGAGCTTCTCGGTTGACCGGATCGAGACATCCGTTCGGTCGGACCAGACTTCCATGGGGACTGTTCCCAGCGCCCCTTGCACTTTGACGGTCACCGACTGCCCAGCCTGGACTCCACTCGGAAACAGGGCCGTAACAGCCGGGATTTCAGCGACGAGTGAATACGGAACCAGGAGTAAGTACACGACCAGCAGCAGACCGGTGAGGGCCTGACTCGGACGACAATCAAGACGACGGGACATCACAATAGAGTCCTCCTGACCACGCTGGCAGACGCGAAATGCCCCACCAGCACGACCCGGTGAGTATCTCCGGCAGTCCGATACCAGGAAAGTCGACAATCGAACAGTGGCCCTCGACAGCAATCCATCGTCTGAGTTTGCAAACAATTTAGTGGTGAGGCTGATGCGCGTGAGTGAACAGTCCACCAGACTTCGATTGTGCTGACACCTGCATTGACCTCCCGCTTTCGAGTTCAAAGTTATTTCACCATCGATGTGTCACAAAGACACACCTCTTCGCTGGCCCGGACTCTGACTGGTGATCGTCGATCTCGGACTCAGTATAGTCTGCTGATCGCGGGGGCTGCGTCCCGTCTCCCGGAACGGCAGACCCCTGAGAGTCTGGGCTGGCCGCTAAAGACGAGTCGACTAGCACTTGGGCGATGATTCTCGGACCAGAAACTTCTATGCACGAGACCTCTTCCCCAACAACACACAATCCAGCCGTACTCCCGCGTTCGATCTGGGTTTTGAGCTGGATTTCGTTCTTCGCCGACGTGTCGAGTGAAATGGTCTATCCCATTCTGCCGCTGTTCATGGTGCAGGTGTTGGGAGCCAGCCGGACTGAGTTGGGCGTGATGGAGGGCGGGGCGGTCATGTTGGTGGCCCTCCTGTCGGCTTATGCTGGATTTCGGAGTGACCGCCAAGGTCCAGGCCGCGGCCGCGTGCCTTGGATCCGGATCGGGTATGGAATGCCGGTTCTCGGCAAAGCCTGCATGGCACTGGCCACAGCCTGGCCGCTGGTGCTGAGCGGGCGATTGTTGGATCGGTTTGGCAAGGGGTTGCGTGGAGCCCCGCGTGATGCACTGATTGCCGATGCGGTGCGGCCCGATCAACGCGGGCGAGCATTTGGTCTGCACCGCGCCTTCGACACCACGGGGGCGCTCATTGGGGTTGTGCTGTCGGCTGGCCTATTGTGGTGGCTGACGGGAGTACCGCATGAGCCAGGAGCCGGACAAGCTGGAAGCCCCGCAGCCCAGACGCCTGCGTGGGTCTACCGAGTGATTCTGGGGATCGGAGCGGTGCTGGGCTTGGCGTCCCTCGCCCTTTCATTCCTGTTGAAAGAGCCGGAGGGAACACCCACTGAGGCTCTCGCAGCTCCGCTCACAGAGGCTGCGTCGACAGGCTTACCCGCCCGCCCCACGGGATGGCTTCACATGCCAGCTTCTTTCTGGTCGGTTCTGGCGGTGCTGTGTCTGTTTTCGCTGGCCAACAGCAGCGATACATTTCTTCTGCTACGAGCGAGCGAATTGGGGTATTCGTCCTGGAAGGTCGTCCTGGTGTATGCACTCTACAACGTCACTTATGCGGGCCTCTCGTATCCGATCGGTGTACTGAGCGACAAGCTGGGGCGGTGGCGAATCATCGCTGTGGGGTGGACGATCTACGCTGGGGTGTATGCAGCGATTGCGCTGTTGCCATCGAGCCAGGCGTGGGGACTGTGGCCGCTGATGGCGGTGTACGGTGTCTACATGGCCCTGACTGAAGGAGTCGGCAAGGCATTGATTGCAGACCATGCTCCACAGCAGTCCCGTGGTGCAGCAATGGGGATCTTCTATGCCCTGACCGGTGTCACGACACTGGGTGCCAGCCTGATCGCGGGAGTCGTCTGGGATCGAGTCGGCTCCGGTCCAGCACTCTTGCTGGGGGCCGGGTTTGCGCTGCTGGCACTGTTGGGGCTGGGACTGGTTCGCCACTGGGTCGTGCGTGGCGGTGTAGGAGTGGAAAGGTAGAGAGACCGTGTTGATTGATCCCCCGTCCTGTGCATCGGACTTGCAACAACTTCCCGAGTTCAGTTGAACGGAAAGCGACGAGAAACGAAGGACTGTGATCTCAATCCAACGGAGAGGGGGTGGCTGGGGCGCAGTCAGACATGGCAGCCCCCAACTCGGATCGTTTCGCTCCAGCGTCCAAACACCGAACGACTCCCAAGCCCCAGCACTGCCACGAACTCCCAAGAGTTGGTGCCAGTGAGCCTTTGCGTCTGACACGTCGCCCCTGCTATCGACAGCCACCCTGACTAAGTTCGTTCCCTCACGCCCCAGCCACCCCGCCGCATGGCGAACGGCAGGGGTTCTCGGA
>JANOKO010000085.1:0-2032 GCA_031419335.1 Planctomycetota bacterium | reverse complement strand
GGTGGCGACTCGGCTGTGATGGGGGCTTCCGTCGGGGTCGTCTGCGCACTGAGAACTGCAGGTGCGACCCCCGGTAAAACAGAGGCGACCAGATATAACATCACCCAAATCGCGGCCCAACTGTCTCGCATGCGGATAATTTCCGTGGGAGTTCCATGATGTGTGAATCTCAGCTGAAGTGGGCTGGAGCTTATCAGTCGATGGTCAATTGAGAAAGGTCCGCGCGCGAACTAATTTTCAAGAAGCGATTTCGTCCTTGTTTGGTAGCGTAGTGCGTCGTCCTTCGATGCCTCACACAGAGTTAGAGAAACACTCTGAATGGAGTCATTTGACTGCAGGCCAGTCAGTGCCCAAGAGGCAGTCTGGTGGCCATGTTTCGGCGTCCTTCTGTCTGTCCTTGATTCCCCAATCCACCTCTGAGATGCTCCAAACGTGGAAGCCCTCGAGCTCGGCAGGTCAGTGACAGCCTCAGACCCAAAAAATCCCCACCAAGACTCAGTTTCAGACTTGCATATGCTATCATTCGCGAACTCACAGACCGAGAGCGACGCGGGGCCTTTGGGACAGCCGTGTGCCTTTGGTCCTCCGTTTCCCACGGGAGTCGCGAAGCCCTCCACGGCTTGGCTGCTCTCATTGGTTGCCTTCTTCAGAGGATTCCACCCATGTCACGTCGTACTTTTCTGAAACACACCGCAGTTGCGTCAGCCGGGGCCGCGATGCTGAGCCGCTTGTCGTCCTCAGTCTTCGCTGCCGGTGATGATACCGTGAAGATTGGCTTGGTCGGCGTCGGAGGCCGAGGAACGGGGGCCGCAGGTCAAGCGCTGTCGACCGAGGGCAAGGTCAAGTTGGTTGCTGTCGGCGATGCCTTTGGAGATGTTATCGAGTATGGACTGAACCAGGTCGCGAATGCGGTTAAGGGAAAGCCGAATGAATTTAAGGCTGAAGACGTGCAGAAGTTCAGCGGGATGGACGCGTATCAGCAGGTCATCGATAGCGACATCGACATGGTGATCCTGGCCACGCCGCCGGGATTCCGACCCACACACTTCGGCTATGCCGTTGACAAGGGTCGCCATGTGTTCATGGAAAAGCCGGTGGCGACCGATCCATCCGGCGTGCGATCCGTGCTGGAGAATGCCAAGCGGGCCAAGCTCAAGGATCTGAAGGTGGGTGTTGGCCTGCAACGCCGGCACGAAGAGTCGTACATTGAACTCATCAAGCAGATTCATGACGGAGTCATCGGAGACGTGATCGCCAGCCGGGTGTACTGGAACGGCGGGGGCGTGTGGGAGCCGAAGAAGACTCGCGAACAAGTGTCCAACGAAATGGAGTACCAGATGTGGAATTGGTACTACTACAACTGGCTGTGCGGCGACCACATTTGTGAACAGCACATTCATAATCTGGATGTGGGCAACTGGATCAAGAACGCCTTCCCGGTCTCGGCCCATGGAATGGGGGGGCGCGAAGTCCGTACCGACAAGCGGTACGGAGAGATCTACGACCATCACGCGGTCGAGTACACCTATGCGGATGGAACTAAGATGTTCAGCCAGTGCCGCCATATCCAGGGCTGCTGGAATGCGGTCGAAGAGCATGCGCACGGAACGAACGGCTCCGTGCATTTGAGCGGTGGCAACGCCCGGGGCTGCTACATCGAAATGCCACATGGAGCGAAGATCACCTCGAAGTCGAAGGGCGAGAATCCCTACCAGGTCGAACACGATGATCTGTTTCGGGCGATCCGCACGAATGCCAAGGACTACAACGAAGCCGAATACGGCGCGATGAGTACGATGACCTCGATCCTGGGTCGCTTGTGTACCTACTCGGGCAAGGTCATCACGATGGAGCAGGCGCTGAACTCCGAAATCAGCATCATGCCCAAGTCGTTCGCCTTCGACGCCGAACCGCCCATCAAGCCGAACGAGAATGGCGAGTACCCGATCGCCGTGCCAGGCCAGTCCAAGGTCGTCTGAACCGAAATCACGGGTTCATTCGTGATCATCAAGCGGGGGCCGTACGGCCCCCG
>JANOKO010000084.1:0-3224 GCA_031419335.1 Planctomycetota bacterium | reverse complement strand
ATTGGATCATGCGCGGCGCCAGCTTCATTTGCTGGGACATCCGCATTTGCTGAGAAACGTTCAGGTGCATGATTCAGGGGGCAACACGAGAGGGAAGAGGCGAGAGAGGAGAGCCAGAGGGACAGCGGAGGATGAAACGTCGGGGTCGAGGCGTCGAGTGATTCCCTGAAAGGAAATCACTGCTGGCTCTCGACTCTCGTCTCTGCTCTCTCATCCCTCTCAAAACGCTTGCCGTCCCCGCAGGGCGTCGGACAGCATCTCTTTGTTGGCGAACTCTAGCACACTCCCAGTCGCAATCCCGCGAGCAAGGCGCGTAATTTGCACAGGTTGTCCCGCAAAGAGGTTCGAAATGTACAAAGCAGTGCCATCGCCCTCGAGTGTCGGATTTGTGGCCATGATGATTTCTGTCACCCCGTCGCGGCGGACGCGGTCGACGAGCTGATCGATGGTCAGATCCGCCGGTGTAATCCCTTCCAGCGGTGAAACCCGACCACCCAGAACGTGGTAGGTGCCCGGGAAGGCTCCTGTGGCCTCCAGGGCGGTCACGTCGCGCGGCTGCTCGACAATACAGACATGCGTCCGGTCGCGGCGAGGATCCGCACACACCGAGCAGAGTTCCTTGTCCGTCAGGTTGAAGCAGAGCGTACAGTGCCGGACCGTCTCCTTGACGACCTTGATCGCTTCGGCGAGGGCCAGAGCGTCGCGCTTTGTACAACTGACGATGTGATTTGCCAGCCGCTCGGCACTCTTACGCCCGATTCCCGGAAGCGAAGCGAATTCATTCACCAGCCGACCGACAGCGGGGCCAAAGGGGTGGTGATCAGAAGGGAGTTGGCGAGGAGGCATAGGGCAGATGGTTTATGGTTGAATGGTTGATCGACTGGAGTGGGACGGGCACATTTGCCCGTGCGTAGGTGAGTCTCGGGGCCGGTTTCTGGTCTCTGTCTGTCGAAAACCATCAACCATCAACCCTTCCCTCTTCACAGTAGCCCCACCTTCGCCAGCATCTCCGCTGGCAGCCCAAGTTTCTCCGCCACCGACTTCATCTCGGCGGCGGTGACACCTTTAGCCTTGCGAAGGCCATCGTTGATCGCCTCCATGACCAGGGCTTCCAGTCCGTTTTTAGAGGCGATCTCGTGCGGCTCGCTGGCGAACCGTACGGCCAGGACATCCATCTTCCCGGTCACCGTGACCGTCACTCGTCCACAGGACGACCTCCCCTCGACCGTGATCTGGGTCAGACGTTCCTTGGAATCGCCCATCCGTTTCTGGATGTCACCGGCGTTCTTCATCAGGTTGGTGAGGGCCGCCAATTCCTTGAACATACTGGTTCCTGCCTTCGTCGCTACGTTCGCTAGAACGTGGGCTGTTTGGCGCTGATGCTGTCCCGTGCGGGAACACAGAACGAGTCCACCTCGATTCGTCAGACTTCCGAAGTCTCCGAAGACTTCGGAAGTCTTTTCCGGGGCACCCACGTTCTGGCGAACGTAGCTACGGGGGTTTCACTCCTCAACCGGCCCCGTGAGGACGGTTCGGACATCGGCGACCTTGGCACTGAACACCTCGACGGCCAGTTGCACGAACGGGTCGTTGTCGACGCTGTCCGTCCGCTTCCGCTCGGTCTCTCGAACCATTGCTGGTTGTGGGGCTTCGGCCACCGGAGCGGGCGAAGACTGGTCCTCGCTCACCCGGCAGGTCACCACCACACCGGTGATCTCCAGCACCTCGGCCGCGATCCGCTTGAGCAGTTCGGGTCGGCTACAATAAGTCTTACTGAGTATGATGGACTTTGGGAAGACAATTTCTAAAACATTTGGCCCAGAAATTGCTTGTGAACTCGACTTGACAAGATGGTTTCGCGTTGCATCATTAAATTTAGAAACGACTTCCGTCCAGATTGTCGGTAGTTGTTCCACGGAAAAATCGATCTTGGGAACCGACACCTGGGCCGCCACCGGCGGTTTCAGACTGGCTTCATCGTTTTTTTTTGCGGGTTCGGGCGGCGAGGCCAGGGGCTTCGCGACATTCGCCCTCACCCCCGGCCCCACTACCGGGGGGAGAGGGGAGGCAGAGGGGAGTTGGACCGCCACGCGAGGAGCAATGGCCACCACAGCCCCCGGATTCGCCGCCACTTGATCGATCAATCTTCGAATGTCATCCAAGTCCTCCAGCAGCGACATCCGCACCAGCGCCAACTCGATTAGCGGCCTTCCATAACTGATCCGTGCCATCCGAACCTTTGTCTCTGCCAGCAGTTGCATCGCAGCCGAGATCGTCTGAATCCCCCATGCCGCAGTTTGAGCAACCAACCGAGGGCGGCTGCGCTCGGAGACGGCGATCAGCGGAACCCCCTGGGCCTGAACCGACACGATCATCAGGTCCCGGAGATACCCCAGTAACTGATCGCTGAACATCCCCAGCTCGACCCCCTCAGCCAGGGCGGTGTTGAGCAGTTGCAGCACCTCATCCCGTTGGCGGTTGATGATCCGGTCGAACAGGTCGATCAGCCGCTCATCCGGGGCGGTCCCGAGCAGTTGGTGGACATCCGAAGCCGAGATCACCTCGCCGCCGAACGCCAAGAGCTGGTCGAACAGTGACTGGCTGTCGCGCATGGAGCCGGACGCACGCCGGGCGACGAGTTCGAGGGCCTCCTCATCGACCTGTTTCCCCTCCAGTTCCGCGATCTGTCGCAGCCGAGTGGCAATCGAGGCCGTCGCAATTGTGCCAAAGTCGAACCGCTGGCACCGCGAGAGAATGGTGTCAGGAACCTTATTCGCCTCGGTTGTGCAGAACACGAACTTCACATTCGGCGGCGGCTCTTCCAGCGTCTTCAAGAGCGCGTTGAACGCCTCCTTGGTCAGCATGTGAACTTCGTCGATGATGTACACCTTGTTCGGTGACCGCATCGACCGCACATTCACATTCGCCCGCAATTGGCGGATATCATCGATCCCGCGATTCGAGGCTCCGTCGATCTCGATCACGTCGACATCGGAACCGGCAGTGATGCTTTCGCAGACATCGCACTGGTTGCAGGGGACCGCATCGACCGCGTGCGGGCAGTTCAGGGCCTTGGCAAAGATGCGGGCCGTCGAGGTCTTGCCGACCCCGCGAGCCCCGGTGAACAGATACGCATGAGCCACGCGATTCGACCGAATCGCGTTGCACAGAGCCTGCCCCACGTGCTCCTGCCCCACGACCTCGCCAAAGGTCTGCGGGCGAAA
>JANOKO010000083.1:0-1977 GCA_031419335.1 Planctomycetota bacterium | reverse complement strand
ATGTCGCCCAGCAAGCCGTCGAGCGGTTTCACTGGTTGGAGGCCCCCGAGATGCTCGACGGTCTGGGGATGGCCGAGACGACGCCAGGACCGCTGATTATGGTCGTGCAGTTCGTGGCGTTCCTGGGAGCCTACCGCCATCCGGGACCGCTCAGCCCGATCGCCGCGGGCATCCTCGGGTCGGCGATCACGACCTGGGTGACGTTCGTCCCCTGCTTCTACTGGATCTTCCTCGGGGCTCCCTACATCGAGCGGCTGCGCGGCAACCGCCAGCTCACCGCTGCTCTCTCCACGATCACAGCGGCTGTGGTAGGCGTGGTACTGAACCTGGCGGTGTGGTTCGCGCTGCATACGTTGTTTCAGAAGGTCGAGTCCCGGCAGTACGGCCCGCTGAAGCTGGAGGTGCCGGAGTGGGGCAGAGTGAGCTCCGGGGCCTGCGTGATCGCCGCCCTGGCGATGGTACTGACATTCTCCTTCAAGCGGGGAATGGTCCTGACTCTCTCGGCGTGTGCGGCGCTGGGAGTGGTTTGGTATTTGGCAGCGCTGTGAGGCATCACTGGACCTCGCCCACGAAACATCCGTGGTATGGCAGTCCCCTCCCACCACCCGTGTGGAACTCGATTCAAAAAAAGAACGGAGGTCAGCGTGCATGACGATGACCCCCGTTTTCGTATCTGGAAAGACCTCGATGCGATCGACGTAGGCTTCAACCAGCTGGCGGTCGGGGAGTTCGACCGTGGTCTTCTGGGCCAGCTCCTCCAACTTTTGGAGTTGCTCTTTTGCCCAGGCCCGAAGCTCCCGTTCCGTGGGCAATCCATCTGGTTTCGACTGTCGCGTGGCGAGCTTGGCCGTCAGAGCATCGCGTTTGGCTTTCAGGTCGATCAGCACCTTGCTCAGGTCATCCAGCCCCTCGAACGAGAGATCCGCCAGCATGCCGACCGTTGTCTTGATGCGGCGGTTGAGCTGCTCCAACTCGCGTTCCATATCGGGCGAGCGTTTCGATGAGGCGGTGGGAGCGAGGACCGACTTCACGAACGCATCGATGGCTTTACCCGTTGTTGTGCAGTCTTTAAAGATCACCTTCCGAATGGTCTCCAGAAGGAAGGCGTCGAATTGGACACCGGGGATGTTGATGAGTCCGCAGACCCCCTTGCCGTAGCGATGGTAGCCCGCACAGGTGTACTTGCGATATTGGTCGCCGCAGCGCGGATCACGAACCGTGGTGAAGCTGTAGCCGCACCGCTTGCAGACGAACAGCGTTGATGACATCGTTCTGCGAACGGATCGGGCTTTACCGGCTCGCTCCCGATTATTGGCACGCATGCGTGTGGCAGCCTCGAAGGTCTCCTTGCTGACCAGAGGTTCATGGACATCCTCGACGATCATCCAGTCGGCCTGCGGATTGAGTTTCGTACCTCGTTCCTTCTTGGGCCGCAGCTTGCCTTCAACATCCATTCCGAACAAGGCCCCACTGGTCCGCTTGTTGTAGACGATGGCCCCCCGATAGACCGGACATCGCAACATCATGGCAATATTGGCGGGGTTCCAGATGGAGCCCCTCATGGCGGGAATTCCCTCGTTGTTTAGAACCTCGGTGGTGTATTTGATTCCGTACCCCTTCGAGCAGAGATCAAAGATGCGGCGGATCACAGCCACTCGATCCGGCGTGCTAGAGCACTTTCGTAATTCCTCTTCAGCCGATTCACGGGCTTTGCTAGAGTCCCGCCAGTCAAGGAGGACTAGGATGGGGAAGCCATATTCGGTGGACTTGCGGATGCGGGTGGTGGCGGCGGTGGATGGGGGCGACTCGGTGGACGAGGTCGCGGAGCGGTATGCAGTGTCGGCGCGGACGGTGTGGAGTTGGTTGGCCTTGGCTGCCTCGATCAACTTCTTCGGCAACTCGCCGCCAACGATCGAGAAGGCCCGGCCCGCTCCATAGGGGCCGTCTTTGTGCTTGGGTCCGAGGTTGATGTAGAAC
>JANOKO010000082.1:0-1223 GCA_031419335.1 Planctomycetota bacterium | reverse complement strand
GATGATGGCTTCGATTTTCTTCATGAGGTCACGTTCCTGGGAAAGGTCTGCAAACGAGAAGAAGACAGGGGCGGGCCATCTCGACCCGCCCCGTGTGCCACATCGCCTTAGTGGAAGATGTAGCCTTCTTCGCCGTGCTGGGTGATGTCCAGGCCCTGGACTTCGTCATCCTGATCGACCCGCAGACCCATCGTGGCGTCGAGGATCTTGAGGATCACGGTGGTGCCGACTAAGGCGATCCCTACCGCTGCCAGCACGCTAACCGCCTGCGGGATCATCTGGCCCCAGTTACCATCGACAGCCCCCAGAAGTCGATCCGCATTCGTCACGTACTGGGTCGCGAACACGCCCGTCAACAAGGCTCCGGTGATCCCGCCGACTCCATGAACACCGAAGGCATCCAGTGAGTCGTCGTATTTGAACTTCGACTTCAACGTGGTGCAGGCGAAGTAGCAGACACAAGTTCCGATCACGGCCAGAACCATTGCATTGATGGCCGTGACCGTGCCGCTGCCTGGTGTGATCAACACCAGTCCCGCCACGGCTCCCGAGCAAGCACCCAGAACGCTGGGCTTGCCGCGTTGCAGCCACTCCAACCCGGCCCAAGTCAACAGACCCGCCGCAGCTGCGAAGTGCGTCGAGACGATGCCGTTGACGGCCAGGGTGTTCGATCCCAAAGCGCTACCGCCGTTGAAGCCGAACCAGCCCATCCACAGCATGGCGGCACCGATGGCGGTGTAGGTCAAGTTGTGCGGAGGCATCGGCTCTTGGCCGAAGCCCAGCCGCTTACCGAGCAGCAGACAACAGATCAAAGCCGAGATGCCTGAACTGATATGCACGACGGTGCCGCCGGCAAAGTCGATCGCCCGGTACGGGGCATCCACGTTCCATTCGCACAACCAGCCCTTGTCACTCCACACCCAGTGAGCCAGCGGGCAGTAGACGAACGTCGCCCACAACACCATGAACACGCACATCGTGCTGAACTTCATGCGTTCTGCAAACGCGCCGCAGATCAGGGCTGGGGTGATGATGAAGAACATCCCCTGGAACGTCATGAACAGAGCCACTGGAATACCGTAGGTTCCTTGGGCAGGCCAGACACCTGGCTCTGAAGGAAGAACGCCCTGGAGCAGGATGTGATTGAAGTTTCCAATAAACGGCCCGCCCAGCACAGCGCCTGGTTCAGTACTGATCCCGAATGCCAGCGAGTAACCGTACAC
>JANOKO010000081.1:0-1506 GCA_031419335.1 Planctomycetota bacterium | reverse complement strand
GGCGCCGGCATCGAGCTCGCTCCCCATCGAAGGAAGCGCGACGGCGACGCCCGAAAACATGAATGCGGGTGCAAACTGCGAAACGACGTTTGCACCAGCCAGCGTAACGTGTCGCGGGTTCGCGGTGGCGTCTTGATCGTCTGTCCCGGTCGCTCGCATCGTCTGTCGTTCGGTCGAGGGAGAGGCGTCGAGACTGAGCGACGGTAGCGAGTCCAACGCCCCGTACACGTCGAGCAACTTCGGATCGGTGTATGTGTTCATCGTGAGGTCGATCGAACTGTGACGCATGGCCGCTTGAGCCGTTCGCGGTGCAACGCCCCCCTTGCTGAGCAGCGTTCCGAACGAATGCCGCAAGGCGTGAACATCAATCGTCCGGCCCCGCTCATCGGCCTTGGCGATGCCAGCGGCCAGCAAGTCGCGGTCGAGGATTTTTACCAGCGAGGTGGGAACCGTGAACAGCGGTCGGGACGGGTCGGGGTTGGCGTTGTGATCGCGTAGGCGAAGCGTAGCGGGCTTCGGAACGTCGGCCAGCCATTCCCTCAATTCAGCCGCCAGATCGGCCCGGAGAGGAATCGTCGAGCCTTGCCGGTTCTTCTCATCAGCAGCATGCAACACGGCAAACGGCATTGCCCCGTCGAGTTCCATCTGTGCCACTGTCAGCGAAGCGAGTTCATTCCGACGCAGCCCGGTCAGAACCAGCGTCTTGTAGATCAACGCCCGTTCGGTCCCGAGCCGTTCCAGTTCGGCGACGTAGGCGGGATTGTCGACCAGCCGTTCCCGTGCCCGTTCGACGGCAGCGGGAAGGGCATCAAGCGTCAACGGCTTGTACGTCCAGTTCGACCGCTTCCGTCGTTTTCCGTTCGCTTCGGCCCCGCTCGCATCCACGGCCAGTGTCTCCCGCCCGCATTCGGCCAGCGGCCTCAGTCGAGCCACCTGCAACAGCTTGAGCAGCTCCGGTTCCGTCATCGCTCGCCGTTGTCGTCTGCGGTCGCACTTCTCATCGGCCTTGGCGATGCGAGCCAGTGGATTGACCGAGAAGCGTTCGGTTTGAACGCACCAGCCACAGAACCCCCTCACCGCTTGCAGATAGCTGTTGCGGGTCCGGGCTGCCATGCCGTCATTGAAGCGGACCGCCAGCCAGCCTTCGACCGCTTCGCGATGAATGTCCCGCAGAGTGACACAGCGACAGTCATGGAAGAGTTGTTCCGCCAGCCGTCGAGTGTCGGCGACATGCCGCAACGATGTCCCTTTCGCCCGCAGATGGTCGAGGTACGCGGAAAAGTGTTCAGCCACCGGTGTCGTCTGATGATCGGCGGTCGCGGCTTCGGCGGTCGAGAGAACTTCGCTCTTGACCAGTTCGGCCCGGCGTTCCAGTTTGCCGAGTACCGAGCGGGCGGCATCCTCATCCCGGCAACCCGTAGAGACTTCGCAGACATACCCCGAGCCGTCCCGGAATTTGGCGATGTACGTTCCCACCGTGATAACGATTCGGTCGGTTCCATCCTT
>JANOKO010000080.1:0-1962 GCA_031419335.1 Planctomycetota bacterium | reverse complement strand
CACGTCAGGGATACACTAGCATCGGGAGTTTCGGTTTTGGGACTGGTCCTGACGACGATGACATGATTAAGGTCTTTTCATTACTCGTGAGAGCCGAGGTTGACCCCGGAAAATATCGGGCATTCGGGGCTGTGGTGAACGAGGATGCGAAGAAGACTCTGGATCACCAGAAACCCCTTGCGGAAGCCGAAGCTCGAAAGCGCGAAGTCATGCTCGCCGAAGAGCAGCAACTCAAGGATGAGATGGAACAGGCACGCCTCGTGAAGCTGGAGAGAGAATCCCATGACATTTGGAGCGAACTCCGAAAGCAGATCGAAGTCGGAATGACGCCGAAATCGAGAGATGCATTGCGCACATATGTCAGGAAATACCACGAGACCTCAGATGGTAAACTTGCTGCGATGGAGTCTGCAGCTGATGGGCGGTATTCATTGGTGAAGCAATACGAGCGTAACAACAAGAAGAGGGCCATCGAAATTGCCAAAACAATTGTGTCTGATTACGAGGGGACAGTGACTGCGGACCATGCTCGGCAATGGTTAGAGAACCAGCAATGACACTAGTTTGACAGGGTGGAGGGGTGGCCCAGATTGGCTGCTTTGAGCGTCTGGGTGACGCAGGAACAAGAGGTTTCAACAGAGGTTGCCCGTGATCACACCTCTTGTGCCAAGGCACACAGGTAGGCTCCAAAGCGAGCCAACCTGTGCCACCCCGCGATTGAAAGGCGAGCGTCTCCACGGTAGCCTCTTGTTGTTCCACAACCCCGGCGCTCAAAGCATCAGCTGTCTCCCCCGACCTCAGTCCCAAGCACAGGCTTGGGACCGCATCTCCTCGAAGCCAGGTGTTTTATGTTCGGTCTTGGTACTCCAGAAATCCTGATTATCCTCATCGCTGTCGTCCTCCTGGCCGGTAAAATTATGCGTTTCAGACGCCGTTGATTGCCGTTTCGGGGGCCACCCCCACCGGGGAACTTGCACGTTCTCCACATCCCCCCAATCGTCTCGATATCGCCAAAATCACTGCTCTCCTGTTGCGGTCCATTCCGATGTGAAATAAACTGAAATGGATGCGTTCGATGTCCGTGCAAGGAGCAGCTCGATGAATCCCAACATTCGCTGTTCCGGTCCCTGGGACTGGGGTCTTGGTTCGCGGCGCGGGTTTCTGCGGACGGGGTTGGCGGGGTTTGCCAGCTTGAGTCTGCCGGGGATATTGCGGCTGCAGGCTCGGGCCGCTGAGGCGAACGCCACGCGCGAGAAGACCGCCGTCATCATGGTCTGGAAACCGGGTGGCTGTTCGCATCTCGATACGTATGATCCGAAGCCGAAGATGGCCGCTGAGTATCGCGGGCCGTTTTCGGTGATCGATACCAAGGTGCCGGGCTTGCAGTTCACGGAACTGCTGCCGAAGCAGGCGGCCATCGCCGACAAGTTCGTGGTCCTCCGGTCGATGCACCAGAAGGCGGGCGGCCACCCCGCCGGATCAATGCAACTTCTCTCCGGCGATCCCGATACGCGCGACAAGCCGAAGCCACGTTACCCGGATTGGATGTCGGTGACGAATTACGTTCGCTCGCTGAACGGACCGCGCAAAGAACCGCTGCCGGGTTACGTCGGGATCAATCCGCCGACGGGCTACAACGGACCTGCGTACCTTGGAGACGCCCACTCGCCGTTCGTCGTGTCGGGCGATCCGAATCTGCCGACGTTCTCGGTCCCGAACATTGGACTTACCGACACGAATGAAGTTCGCCGCCTCGGTCGTCGTTCGTCACTGCGACAAAATCTCGACACGCTCGAACGGACCTTCGATCAGCAACGGGAACTGGCCGCGCTCGACGAGTTCGAGTCGCAGGCGATGACGCTTCTGACCAACTCCAAGACGAAGGAAGCGTTCGATCTCAGCCGCGAAGACCCGCGCGTCCGGGACCGCTACGGCCGCAACCAATGGGGCCAGCAACTGCTG
>JANOKO010000079.1:0-15900 GCA_031419335.1 Planctomycetota bacterium | reverse complement strand
ACGACGATCGTATTCTCTTCCAGTCCCGCCTCTTTCAAATAGTCGAGTACTCGCCCGACTCCTTCATCAACCGACTTGATGCAGCCCAGATAATCGTGCATGTACCGCTGATACCGCCAGCGGACGAGGTCGCTGCCCGTCAGCTTCCTCTCGCGGTACTCCTTATTGCGTGGCTCGTAATAGGCGTCCCAGGCCGCCTTCTGCTCCGGGGTGAGTGTGGCGAGCGTCTTCAGCTTGGCATCGGTTTCCAGGAAGGTCTTCTCGATCGACATGTCCTGGTCACGCACAGCTAGCCCGCGATTGGCATAATCATCTAACAGGTTCGCCGGTTCTTGAAATGGCTGGCCTTTGTTGTGATCAAGGTGCCGCAAAGCGGGCGACCACTCCCGGTGCGGAGCCTTGTGCTGACACATCAAAAGGAATGGCTTGCTCGGGTCGCGCTGCTTGAGCCACTCCAAACTGAAGTCGGTAATCAGGTCGGTCGTATACCCTTCGTGCTTGACCTTCTTTCCGTTGTGGATCATCGGCGGGTTATAGTAGATCCCTTGGCCGGGCAGGATGTGCCACTCATCAAACCCGGTGGGGTCGGTGTGCAAGTGCCACTTGCCAATCATCGCTGTCTGATACCCGGCCCCCTGCAACAGCTTCGGAAACGTCACCTGACTCCCGTCGAACACGCTGTTCGAGTTGTTGTAGAACCCGTTGCGGTGGCTGTATTTCCCGGTGAGGATGCAGGCCCGACTCGGGCCGCAGATCGAGTTCGTTACCAGACAACGGTCGAACCGCATCCCCTGGCTCGCAATGCGATCGATGTTCGGCGTGTCGAGCAGCTTCCGCTCATCGCCGTAGGCCGAGATCGCCTGATAGGCATGATCGTCGGAGAACAGGAACACGATGTTCGGTCGTTTCGCTTCGGCGGCCTCGCTGGGTGCCTGGGACCGCCAGCTCGCAAACATGGCGATTCCGTATACCAGGCAGCGAACAGTGTGGGACATAGCGGGTGACTCATCATGCGTGTGACGGATCCGTGACTAGCGGTCCATCGTGCGAAACGACTGTCTCGCTGTCAATCGTCCGACGAGCGTCCAGCGGCAGCCCGATGATGTCGTGGAGCGAGTTTCCTGCGTGTGGTATTTCGCCTCGCGATTCTCTTTATTGATCAACTCCCCACGTGCAGCCATTGATTCCACTGCACTCTGCATGTTCCAATGAGTGTTCATTCCGTTCCCGGAGGCAGGCATGCACCCAATCGATCGATCATCCACCCACCCGCGTCGAGAGTTCCTCCAGACGTGCGGTTTGGGCTTTGGATCGTTGGCGTTGACCAACCTCTTGGAGCGTGAGGCCCACGCAGCCAGCGGTCCGATGGCTCCCCGCAAACCTCACTTCCCGGCCCAGGCGAAGTCCGTTATTTACCTGTTTATGGCGGGTGGGCCGAGCCAGCTAGAGCTGTTCAGCGACAAGCCCGAGTTGAAGAAGTTCAGCGGGCAAGCCCCCCCAGAGAGCTTCACGAAAGGTCGGCGGTTTGCGTTCCTCAAGCCTGATGCCAAATTGCTCGGATCGAACCGGACATTCGCCAAGTACGGACAGTGTGGGATGGAGTTGAGCGACTTACTCCCGCATCATCAGCAGATTGTCGACGAGGTTTGCTGGCTGCGGGCGGTGAAGACCGATGTCTTCAATCACGGCCCAGCGAAGATGTTCATGAACTCCGGGTTCCAGGCTCCGGGTCGCCCCAGCTTCGGCTCGTGGGTCACGTATGGGCTGGGGAGCGAGTCCGAGAACCTTCCCGGATTCGTTGTGTTGCAGTCGGGTCCGCGTGGCCCGCGCGCGGGGAACACCCTCTGGTCGAGTGGGTTCATTCCGACCACTTACCAGGGCGTTCCATTTCGAGGGCAGGGTACGCCGATCCTGCATCTCGACAGCCCCCCGGGGATCACCCCCGATGCGCAACGGGACTTCATCAGCACCCTCAAGCAACTGAATGAGCAGCGAGTCCAAGCGGTCCACGACCCCGAGATCGAGACCCGCATCAACGCCTACGAAACGGCGTTCCGCATGCAGTCCAGCGCCCCGGAGCTGATCTCTCTCGATGGCGAAACCCAAGAGACGTTCGACCTCTATGGGGCCGAACCAGGCAAGCCGTCGTACGCCATGAACTGCCTCCTTGCTCGGCGGATGATCGAACGCGGTGTGCGGTTCGTGCAACTGTATCACACCGACTGGGACCATCACGGTGGTGACGGGGCCGACCTCGACAAGACTCTGACCAAGACGACCAAGGAGACCGATCAGGCGTCGGCGGCGTTGATCCTCGACCTGAAGCGACGCGGTCTCCTGAACGACACGCTGGTGATCTGGGGTGGGGAGTTCGGTCGCACGCCGATGGGTGAGGAGCGCGGGACAATCGGTCGTGACCACCATGTCGATGCCTTCACGCTCTGGCTGGCTGGCGGCGGGATCAAGGCCGGGCACATCCACGGCAGCACGGATGACATGGGCTTCGGAGCCACCGAGGGCCAGGTCCACGTCCACGACCTGCATGCTACGCTGCTGCACTTGCTGGGTTTCGACCATGAACGCCTGACCTACCGCTACCAGGGCCGCGACTTCCGATTGACGGACATCCACGGCAAACTCGTGCTGGAGGTCTTGGCCTGATGGCTGCTCATTTCGCATCAGAATGGCAAAACCGGGGACTCTTCCCTGAAGGTTAGAACCGTTTCGACCGATCTCGATTGCCAACGGGGGATTGAGTACAATCTTCTGATCCGGGGCGAACCGTCCGTGGCCAAGTCGTGTCCTGGCTGGGGTTTCGAGCATTTTCTCCCCTTCTTGGCAGGTCTTGGTCATGCGTAACGAATCTGAAATTCCGTTTGCCGACAACCCCTTTTCAATTCCGGTCGCGGAGCGGATGCGTCGGCTGCCGCCGTATTTGTTTGCCAAGATCAACAAGGTCAAATACGAGAAGCGGAAGCTCGGGATCGATGTGATCGACCTGGGTATGGGAAACCCCACTGACCCACCGGAACAGATCGTCCAGGACAAGCTGGCCGAGGCGCTGGCCGATCCGAAGAACCACCGCTACTCCGTGGCCAACGGGATCGGGAACCTCCGCAAAGAGGTGGCGATTCGCTACGACCGCAAGTACGGCGTCAAGCTCGACCATGAGAAACAGGTCATCGCGACCATCGGCTCCAAGGAGGGGTTTAGCCACATGTGCTTGGCTCTGATGGGGCCGGGGGACACCGCGATCTCCCCGTCGCCGACCTTTCCGATTCACACGTACGCGGTGATTCTAGCTGGTGGAAACGTGATTCACCTCGATGTGCGAAACCCCGAGGCGTTCCTCTTGAATGTGGCGTACACCTGTGAGCACCTCTACCCGCGCCCCAAGCTGGTGATCGCCAACTTCCCGCACAACCCGTCGTCGACGGTGATCGAGCAGGGATTCTGGGACGACCTCGTGAAGCTGGCCAAGAAGTACGGCTTCCTGGTCATCAGCGACTTCGCCTACGCCGACATCTGCTACGACGGCTACAAGGCTCCCAGCTTCCTGGCCTCGCCGGGTGCTCTGGATGTGGGCGTCGAGTTCACGACGATGAGCAAGAGCTACAGTATGGCGGGCTGGAGAATCGGGTTCTGCTGCGGTAATGCCGAGATGGTCCGGGCCGTGCATACGATCAAGGGGTACTTCGACTATGGGATTTTCCAGGCGATTCAGATCGCCGCGATCATCGCCATGCGGCACTGCGACGACGCTGTGACCGCTATTGCCAAGGAGTACCAGGGCCGCCGCGACGTGCTGTGCGAGGGCCTCAACCGCATCGGCTGGAGCGTCGAGAAGCCCAAGGCCGGGATGTTTGTGTGGGCCAAGATTCCCGACCAGTTCGCGGACATGGGGTCGATCGAATTCTCGATGAAACTCCTCGAAGAGGCGGGTGTGGCCGTCAGCCCCGGTGCTGGCTTTGGCGACGAAGGCGAAGGGTATCTGCGTCTGGCCATCGTTGAGAACTCGAACCGCCTGCGGCAAGCTGTCCGTGAAATCGGCAAGTGTGCGAGGATCGACTTGTCTCCTCAGGCGAAGGCAGTCTGAGTTGCGGTGCGAGTTCGAGCATTCCCGTCCCAGGTGCGATAGGATTGTCGGGTTCGACGACTTGTCTTCAGATTGTGGATCGTGAGTATGCGTCGTCAGTGGGTGGATTACGGCGACACCCGTGCGTGCTTCATGTCTGCGTGTCATCGATCCATTTCGGAGCGAACACCGGGAGAGCCAGCCGGAGCAGAGTCAGTATCTCGGCCGGTTCCGTCGAAACGCTCAGCACCCCGCGATGAACTGGTTTGAGTAGCTGTTGGTCCATCGCGTGATCCAGAAATTGCAGCAACAAATCAAAATACCCGGCCACATTCAGCAGGCCGATCGGTTTGTTGTGCATCCCCAACTGGGCCCAGGTCCAGATTTCAAACAACTCTTCCAACGTTCCCAGACCTCCGGGGAGGGCTAAGAAGCCATCGGCTAACTCGGCCATGAGGGCCTTTCGCTGGTGCATCGAGTCGACCACATGCAGTTGGGTCAGTCCGTGATGGGCGACCTCCCGATCGGCCAGCGACTGCGGAATCACCCCCTGCACTCGGCCTCCGGCGTTCAAGACCGCATCGGCCAGAACGCCCATCAATCCAACCCTCCCGCCGCCGTAGATCAGCTCGATCTGCTGCGATGCCAGGAGTTGGCCCAGTTCTCGGGCTGCGGAGGTAAAGGACGGGTCGATTCCGGAACAGGAGCCGCAGTAAACACAGAGGGATTGCATCAGAATGTTTTCGGTGGTCAGTCTTGAGTCCATGCGTAAAGCCCAGTGGTTGCAACCACTGGGCTTTGTCGATCGAGATCCACTTACTCGCCGGTCAGGCCCTTATTCAGACGCTCCAGCGCTTCGCTCTCAATCTGCCGCACGCGCTCCCGGGTCAGGCCCAGCATCTCGCCGATTTCTTTCAGCGTGCGCGGCTGACCGTCTTCCAGCCCAAACCGCATCTTGAGGATCGTGGCCTCGCGCGGGTCCATCTTCTCCAGCATGAGGTTCACATGCTTGAGGTTGTCCGTCTCCAACAACTCGTCTTCGGGCCCCGGATGGCGATCATCGGCGACGATATCGCTCAGATTCCAGTTCGAATCGGGGTCTTCGGTCTGCGGGGTCGAGTTGTAGAGCTGGATCGCCTTCTTGACGATCTTGAGCTTGCGGGCGGGGAGTTCGAGGAACTTGGCGACTTCTTCCACACTGGGGGTGCGACCGAGTTCGTCAGCGAGTTTGGCATTGGCCCGCCGCCATTTCGTCAGAACCTCGACCATGTAGGCGGGGATGCGAATTGTCTTGCCGGAGTTGATGATCGAGCGCTTGATCGACTGCTTGATCCAGTAGCTGGCGTAGGTCGAGAAGCGTGTATTCATGTCCGGGTCGAACCCCTCCACGGCCCGCAACAGGCCGAGGTTCCCCTCTTCGATCAGGTCTTGCAGCGGCAGTCCTTTCCCGGTGTATCCGCGAGCGATGTTGACCACCAGTCGCAGGTTGGCCCGCACCATATGATCGCGAGCGGATGAGTCCCCCGTGGCGATTCGGCGAGCGAGAGTTTTCTCCATGTCGGCATTGAGCAGCGGCGTCTCGTTGATCTCCTTCAGATACGTTTCCAGGGGGTTTTGCACAGAACCAGTCGTTCGCTTGCGAACTGTTTTTTGCATGATGGGGATTCGGAGGAGTCGGGTTGCGAAGGAAACTAAACAGTGCGGATGAGGTTCCGTCCCTGCCACGTTGTCGCATCCCTGCTGATCCACTCCCAAGAGATCGTCATCATTGACGGTGGCATCGAGAAGGAAAGGCTGGCAAAGCCGTATCTCCACGAAAAGCCTGACCAATGCGGTGTTTGTCCCGATTCGTCGGGACGTTCTGTTTCTGCCGAATCTGCCAGCGGGGGTGAAATGGCCACATGCGGCGAGAGAGCTTTCAGCAGTCAGCCAGAAGCACTTCTCGGGTCGATTCACCGCTCGGAGATGAGGTTTCCTCTCTGGCTGATCGTTGACTGCTGAAAGCTTCCTCCTTTGATTTCGCTTCGCCAACCGATACCCTGACGGGATCCCCCCCTCTGGACAGTGTTCCCCCTATGTACGACCACCTCACCCTGATTAGCGGTCGCGCTCACCCTCAGCTCAGCAAAGAGATCGCTGAGTATCTGGCCGTACCGCTGGCCGCGGTGGAGCTGAGCGACTTCCCGGACGGGGAGACGAGCGTCAAGCTGAATCACAACGTCCGGGGCCGGGATGTGTTTTTGATTCAGCCGACGGGACCGGCGGTCAATCAGAATCTGATGGAGCTGTTGATTCTGATCGATACCTGCAAGCGGGCCAGTGCCGAGCGGATCACGGTCGTGCTGCCCTACTTCGGCTATGCCCGGCAGGACCGCAAGGACAGTGGACGAGTCCCGATCACCGCGAAGCTCGTGGCCAACCTCATCACGACAGCGGGGGCCGACCGGGTGCTGACGGTCGACCTGCACGCCGCCCAGATTCAGGGGTTCTTCGACCTGCCGGTGGACCACCTGTACGCTGCGCGGATTCTGGACGACTACTTCCGGTCACTCAAGATTCCGCCCGAAGAGTCGGTGATCATCAGCCCGGACGAGGGGAGCATCAAACGGGCCATGCAGCACGTCGAAAACCTCGGCGGGTCGCTGGCCATCATCGACAAACGCCGCAGCAGCGCCACGGAGACCCGACAGGCCAACCTCATCGGTGGTGACATCCATGGCAAAGTCGCCTTCCTGTTCGACGACATGATCTCGACCGCTGGTTCCATCTGTGGAGCGGCCCGGATCGCCAAAGAGTTCGGTGCCCGGAAGATTTACATTGGGGCTACGCACGGTGTCTTCTGTGGGAATGCTGCCCAGAACCTAGCCAGCGCGGATCTCACCGAGATCGTCGTGACCGACTCGCTCCCGCTGCGGCTCGATCCCGTTCCCGCCAATCTACGACAAGTCTCCATTGCCCCCATGCTTGGGGAAGCCATCCGCCGCATCCACCGCAACGAATCGGTCAGCGTCCTGTTCCGCAACGGCCAGAAGCATGACGACTGATCATTGATCACTTCAACGGAGTGAACTACTCGCCAGATCTGCTCCCGTCGGCCTGGCTTCGAGTATCCCACTGATCGATTCGAAATCGCCGAACGTCGCTAGAGCGACACGCCAAGTGGCTTGCAGATGGCTCCACGCCGCTTCAACGTTGGCTGTCACCGCATCGGTGGCAAACTCAGCACTTCGGATCGAATACAAATCCAAGAGACTCTGATCGGCCGTATCGCGAGCCCGTTACAAGTCCGAGAGCACACTCTTGAAGTGGTGCGAAGTTTCAGGACTGGTGTTCTCCACGCAGTTCATCCATCGGGGCATTTGTGCATCGAGCCTGTTCAACGAATCGATTCGTTCGTCGATGTAGCTTTTGATTGTGATCATCAGAGGGTTCTGCTCGGCCCGAGCTTGTTCATAGGGAAGGTGAATGGCTGGCGAAGGGGGTGGCGCGGTCTGAATTCGGGGAATGTTCTGTCGCTGGACCACATTCCGCCTGTCCCCATGTTTCAGAACCGGCCACCCGCCCGCCGCCCCCCCATAGCTCCGAAACGCTCCGTGCTGATGCTCTGGATCAGAGAGGATCGCGGCGGTGTCTCAAGCCGCCGACACGAAACGTTTCGTCGGTGTGTGTGAAACTCCGTGATTGCTACAGCAACGGCGCGTAAGCTGACCGGTCCCAGCCCGTCGCGGCCACCTCTTGCTCCGCGATGCCAGCCACATCGATTTTCGCTCGCAAGCGGTAGAGCAAGGCGCGGTAGGCCAGATGTGCGCGAGTGTGTACAACGGTACTGGAGTGGGCTCGGAAGTAGCGTTTTCTGAGAAACTGAAAGAAGAGATCGACTCCCTCCTGGAAATCAGACTCGCCCCCAAAGTCGTATTCTCCACTGTGGTATCGTGGTCTCCATTCCCATTCGGCCAACTTTTGGGCCTGTTGCCACTGTTCCTGGCCGTCCTCATTGCTAAGGAAGTTGCACCAGCGTTGGACCGCAGCAGACACGAGTTCTCGACGACCCGTCGTGAGGGCGGCGTCCATGGCTTGGTACAGCTCCCACAGATCAGGATCAACCGGCATTGTCATGCCGAAGTCGATCATTCCGAGCCGGCCATCATCGAGAATCAGCAGGTTACCCGGATGAAAATCTAACTGATGCAACCGCCCCAGGAACCACATGCGATAGAAGGCTCGAACAATTCGTCGGGCCACCGTGTTCCGCTCCGCTTGAAACGGCTGTCCCGCGAGGTATTCATCCAGCGACTGTCCGGGAATGAACTCCATCGTCAGGATGCGTTGCGTACTGAGATGTGGAAAGACTCGCGGCACGACGATCCCATCCGAGTCGTTGAACAGCGATCGAACGTGGGTGAGTGTGGCGGCTTCCACCTCATAGTTGGATTCCAATTCCATCAGTTTTCTGAATTCATTCAGTTGTTCCTTCAGAGACTCCCAATCCTTCGACACACTCAAGGGGAAGAGCAACAGAAAGAGATTCTTGAAATCGTCCCGAATCGACTGGGCGATCCCAGGGTACTGAATTTTGACCGCGACCATTTCGCCGGTCTTCAATCGCGCCCGATGAACTTGCCCCAGTGAGGCCGCTGCGAAGGCCTGTTGATCGAATTCCGCGAAGAGATTCTCGGGATCGTCGCCCAATTCATTGAACACCATCTCACGGAGGAGCGACCAGTGCATTGGGGGAGCATTAAAATGCAATTGCTCCAGTGTGTCGACGAATTCCTTCGGGGCCATGTCGGGAAAGTGGGCCAGCATCTGGCCGACTTTCATCACGGCCCCCCGCATGTAACTCATCGAATCGAGAACGCGAATGGCGTTCCGCCAATGCGCCTCAGCCAGCGACTGCTTATGAACGTCCTCCGAGATGAACCAACCCCGGCACCAATGAAACAGATACCCCGCAGTGACCTTGGCTTGCAACGAACCGAGCAGCGACAGTCGTTTCCAGCGCCCAATGGGAACTGGAAGCAGGGACGCGACCTGACGATTTTCGTCGGGCAACCCCTGGACCATTCCGTCATCGAGCACGGGCAACGCGGCCGCCAATTCGGAAGTCGTCAGCGTCATGACACTTCCTCCGAGCTGTCTCGCCACAACGGTTTTGGACTGGATGGAACGCTTTGCATCCAGTTCACAAACATCCCGATGGATTGATCGAGGAGGGCCAAGGTGGCCTCTTGTTTCGGCGACGGATCATCAACCCAGAATGTCACCACTCCGAAATACAGCGTCCAATACATGTGCAGGTCTAAGGCTGTCAGCAAACGCTGCGGTAAGAATGCTCGCGAGAGCCTTTGGATAGTTTCCAGATGTGCCGTGCGAAGTGCGAACCCCACATCATCCGGATCGGGTTGACTCAGCGCGGACAGCGTCGATTCCAGAACCGGTAGCACAAATCTGCGACACGGCTTCCAGTGGCGTAACGACTGGGCCGCATGCGCAAAGATCGCTTCTTCCCAGGTCTCAAAGTTCCGATCGGTCACCACCGGCTCGCTGGGCAGATTCATGACGAGTTCAGCCGCAATCGCTTCCTTGGTCGGGAAGTAGTTGAAGAGCGTCCCCGAGGCGATCCCCGACACTTTCGCGATATCGCGAGTCGTCGTCACCCCGTACCCAACCGTGCAAAACATTTCCCGTGCTGTGTCCAGAATTTTCTGTCGAGTCGACTGTTTGGCCTGGGCTGTGATCCTCATGGAAGTCCATTCGAGTGACTGGTTGACCAACGAAATGACGAAGCTATCGAATGGGAGTCATAAAGTCAACGCTATATGAGCATGGTCGTATAACTGGTGATGTAGGACGGGGCAATCCTGCCTTGCGGCGGCAGACGACGCTATTCGCTCAGCGTTCCCTTGGAGGACGGTACGCCAGATTGGCGTGTATCGATCGACACGGCCAGGCGCAGTGCGCGAGCGGTCGCCTTGAAAATCGCCTCGGCAATATGGTGGCTGTTGCGACCGTGATGCAGAACGACATGCAGGTTCATCAGGGCATTCGCCGCGACTGCTTGCCAGAAGACCTCAACGAGTTGCGTGTCGAACTCGCCGATTTTCTCGGTCGGGAACTCGAATTGATCAATAAACCAAGCCCGCCCACTCAAGTCGAGGGCGGATGTGACCAGAGTGTCCTCCATCGGCAGCGTGAAACAGCCGTATCGTGAGATTCCGGACTTGTCTCCTAGGGCATGCAGGATCGCCCGCCCCAGGCAGATGCCGGTGTCCTCGACCGTATGATGGTGGTCAACATGCAGGTCACCGACCGCCTTGACGGACAGGTCAAACATGCCGTGCTTGGCCAGCAGGGTCAACATGTGGTCGAAAAAACCGACCCCGGTTTGAATGTCGGCGATGCCTTGGCCGTCAAGATTGATCGAGAGGGAAATCTCGGTCTCAGATGTTTTGCGCTGAATGGAAGTGGTGCGTGGTGGCATAAGAGTATCGACGAATGAAGGGGTGGGTGGGTCGTGTTGAGGAGTTTAGCACGGAGTGATACAGACACGGAATGAAGAGGACCGGAGACACTAGAGCGTTCTTGAGTTCGATCGATTGCGGGAGCAGCTCCGTCCCTGGATTTCGGTGATCACCACAGCCCTGAATCCAGGCGACGGATGTCTTCCCGGCCCAGACACCACGGCGTTGGGTGGGCTACCGGCTCCCTCCGATTCCTGCGAGATCGGCAGTGATCTCTGACAGCGCCGCCAGTAATGTGTCGACCTGCGAATCGGTCCCCACGGTGATCCGCAGCCCGTCCCACACCTGGTCTGCTCCAAACTCCCCCGTACGGCTCAGGCCGGGGAATTTCATGAACCGGACAAGGATCTTACGGGCTTTGAGTTGGTCGTAGATGGACTGGTGTCTGCCTGACGGATGCGTGATCCAGACGAAGTTCGCCTGGCTCGGGACGGCCTCGAATCCGAGTCCCCGCAGGGCTGTCGTCAGCCGAGTGCGTGTGGAGATGATCTTCGCCCGATTGGACAGCATCCAGTTCTGGTCGCGTAAGGCGGCCTCAGCTGCAGCCAGTGATAGGGAGTCGCAGTTGTAGCTATCTTTGACCTTGCGCATTCCGGCAATCAAGTCGGGGTGAGCGACCGTGAATCCGAATCGCAGCCCAGCGAGGCTGTAACTCTTGCTGAACGTGCGAGTGACGATCAGTTGCCTTCCTTTCGGAGACTGAAGCAATTCCATACGGTGGGGCTGATCCGCGAAGTCGCCATACGCCTCATCGAGAACCAGAACTCCCTGCGGCGGGACGAGTTGCAGGATGGAGTCATCTGACCAGCGGTTTCCGGACGGAGAATTCGGATTGGGGGTTAAGACCATCTTGGCCCGGCGGATCACTGGGAGGGCCGTGTCGAGATTCCAACTCCAATCGGGGCGGAGCGGCATCCGCTGGTGGGTGGCTCCTTGTAAGTCGGCCAGGGTCTCGTACAAGATATAGCTGGGATAAGGATAGGCGATCAACTGGCCGGAATCGACGAAAGTTCTAACCAGAATCGTCAGGATCTCGTCGCTACCGTTCCCTGTCAGGATCCAGTCGGGGTCGAGACCGAACAATTCCCCAGCTGCCTGGCGAAACGACGTTCCCAGCGGATCAGGGTAGACATGCAGGCGTTTGGCAGCACTGGCAACCGCTTCACCGACGGTGGGTGAAGGAGGGTAGGGGTTCTCATTCGTGTTGAGTTTGACCCATCCGGAGTCTTGCGGTTGCTCACCGGGGATATAACCAGCGATGCGATCGATGTCGGGACGAAACAGAGACATGCGAATTCCGAAGGTGAAATGTTTCGCCGGGTTCGAGGGGGTTTCCCCGGGCACACGGGAAGAAGGTCTCAGGAGATTCTGACTCAGAGAGAGAGAGAACGAAACCGTCAGACGGGTTCGCCTGAATTCACGAACCTTGGTCGAACCGTGTAGTGACGGAGAGAATTCGAACCCATTCTGATAGCCTATTCCAAGATCAGCAGTTCCCGGTTTCGAGCCGGATTCACTGAACCTTGGCCATCCGAGGGCACATCTGATGAGCAGTGGTCGTTTCAACCTTCCCATGCCCACGCTGGGAGGGCGTCAGTTCTGGGCCGATTGCCAGTTCTTTCGCGGGTGGCGAATTCAGAAGCATGTCTACTCAGGGCATCACCGACTGCTCGACCCATCCGACATTCGCCGGGCTTGGGGGACGTTGGAAGAGTGCCAGTTGGCCCTTGCCACGGAGAAGGATACACGCCGTCTCGAGCCGATGAGCGGGACCGCAGTGATTGCCCTGCACGGCATTCTGCGGTCCTCGAAGTCCTGGGTCGAGATGCAGCGCGTGCTTGAGCCCGATGGCTACACCTTCATCAATTTCGACTACCCCAGTACGCAGCGACCCATCAGTGATTTTGCCGATCAGTTGCAACAGTTGATCGCCACGCTCGACGGCATCGAACGGATTCATCTGATCGGTCACAGCATGGGCGGGCTCGTGGTACGCCGCTGGTGCCAGCAATACTCAGACCCGCGGATCCAGCGTTTGGTAATGATCGGGACACCCAACAGTGGGGCCGAGATCGCCTCCATGCTCAAAAAGAATCTTCTGTTCCAATTAATCATGGGACCATCCGGGCAACAGTTGGTGGCCGATCCGGACGAGTTTATCAGCACTTTGCCGATGCCGACGATGGAGTTTGCGGTCATCGCAGGAGCCAAAGGAACTCCCGACGGATTCAACCCGCTGATACCAGGTGATGACGACGGAGTGGTCACGGTGCAGAGTGCCAGGCTGCCTGGAGCTGTCGACTATTTGGCCGTGCGAGCCTTGCACTCGTTTCAACCCTGGAATCCCGAGGTGATCGCGGCGACCCGGAGATACTTAAGTTCCGGGGCACTGCGAGAGAATGGCGTGCGCGAGCCAATTCCTATTCAGGCCTGACCGTATTGCCTCTTATCAATCCTGCCGGTTGAATCGGACCGGTTCCGGTCGGGCTGTCGGTCGGAACTTGGTATAGAGAAAGCCCTCCTGGCAGCCGGTACAGATGGCTTCCACTCCAAATCGTTCCGCTTGCAGACGCATGGCTTCGCGCAGTCGGGTCACGCCACACGCTGCGGCAATGGAGATGGGAATTCCGCAATGCGGACAGAAAATCTGTGCAGCAACCATCAAACAGCTCCAGCTTCTCAGGCGAGTTCAAGGGATTCTCGAGTCCTCCGCGTAGGCCCGCGGAGACTTCATCTCGACATTAGACAGCGCTGGCTGACAGCTTGTTGTCACATCAATTGCCAATAGAGGAGAAATCCTCATCAAAGTGTGATTGGCCTCTAGGGGGCTGCCGGGTATCCTTTGTCACGTGCGACTCCGCTCAAGACGATGGGGTGGATCGTGGTCCCAGGGAGGGAATGTCATGGCGCGTGAACCTGTGTTTCAATCGGATGAAGCTGTGGAGGCTCCGTCCCCGGCGCTGCCGCGCATGACCGATTTCAACGTCGAAGACGAGGCGTTCGATGAGCAGCTCAGGCCGCAACGCCTCGATCAAGTGGTCGGCCAAAAGAAGGTCGTGAACCTGATCCGGATCATGCTGGATGCCTGCAAGAAGCGCGGCGATACGCTGGGTCATCTGCTGCTGGATGGTCCACCGGGAATCGGCAAGACGACGCTGGCGACGGTGATCCCCAAGGAACTCGGCGTCGAGTTACAGATCGCTGCGGGACCAGCGATCACAGCCCCGAAGGACTTGCTCCCCTACCTGACCAATGCGTCACACGGGTCGGTGTTGTTTATCGACGAGATCCATCGGTTGCCGCCCGCTGTCGAGGAATTTCTCTACCCGGCGATGGAGGACTTTCGCGTCGACATCGCGCTGGGCGACGGTCTCAATGCCCGCACGATCAATATGCAGCTCAAGCCGTTTACGGTCATCGGAGCCACGACCCGCTCCGGGATGCTGACCGCTCCATTGCGAGACCGATTTCCGTACCGCGAGCATCTCGACTTCTACGAGACAGAAGACCTGACCGAGATCGTGAGGCGAAACGCTAAGAAACTCCGCACCTCGATTAGCGTGGAAGCCGCCCTCGAAATCGCCCGTCGCAGCCAGGGCACCCCGCGCAAGGCCAACAACCTGCTGATGCGGACCCGCGACTTCGCCACGTTGCAAGACCCCAAGGGGGAGATCACAGACTCCATCGCCAAAGAGGCCCTGCACATGCTGGAGATCGACCAGTTGGGACTGGAACGGCAGGACCGGCGGTACATGGAGACGCTTTACAACGTGTTCGCGGGCGGTCCCGCGGGACTCTCCTCATTGGCTCACAGTATGAGTGTCCCACCCGACACATTGGAGGATGACGTGGAGCCGTTCCTGCTGCGGTCGGGACTGATCCAGAGAACCCCGCGCGGGCGGGTGCTGACCAGAAATGGGTACGAACATATTGGTAAGGTCTACCCACAGACGGGCGTTCCGGGGATGGTCCAGGCTGGACTGCGGAAACTGTTGTAACTGGACATCCCGGGCGAAGATCACACCGGCGTATTCACCGGGCACCATAGTCCCGTGCGATCCACTGCTCGATGACTGCCGGGAGATCCCGTCCGGTCGACTGGACAGGCTGTGCTGGTCATTCGCACCGCGAGTGACGTTTCTCCCGATCAGTGAAACTCCCCGCATCGCCCGGTCTCTGCCAGCGCAGGGGCTACGGATTCTTGCTGTCCTCGATTCCCCGCGGGAAACCGATTCAGCGACTCCGCTATTGGTGATAGGTTTCCAGAGTCTTCTGCACTGGTCGAGGTGACCGCCGCTGAAGCTCGCGGGAGATCGCCATGTTCGGTTTGCGTCTGTTCCTGTTGGGGTTACTAGTCGGCACGAGCAGTGGTCTGTTCGTGACCAACTACCATGTCGTGAACTCTGCGCAGGGACTCGTCGTCGTTCCCCGCTCTCAACGACCTCCGCTGAGCAGTTCCTACGTCGATATCCGCAGCTGGAGTCAGGCGATGTGGGTCAATCACCCCGAGGTGTCACAGGCACTGGTCGCCGATGGACGCTCGGAGTTGATCCGTGACAACCTGAAAGCCAATCTGCTGGATGAACGCTCTCCGGAGCAGACGCAGACCGAGTCGCAGCGGCAATCTCGAAACGTCGCTGGCCAGCCCAATGTCCCGATCCTGTTCGAGTCTGATCGACCGGAGATCGCCAACCGCTCTCTTCCCGCAACTCACAACTCCAGACGCTTGCTGGACTCCCAATCTCCGATGCGTCAATCATTCGAGTCAGCATTTGATGAGGCCATTGCTCCGGTCGTAGAAGACGACCCGGATGAACTGGCCAGCGACCCCGCCGCACCGGTCAGCTCTTCGCACGCTTCGACTGACGCGATGGTGCGCCAATTGGAGGAACGGTTTCTCAGGTCAACGGATTCAGTTCCGTCGACTCATCCGGGAGCGCCCCCTGCACGAACCGAAGCGATTCCGACCTCCGGCGACGCGAAGCAGATGGCCCGCGATCTATTGAAACAGGTGATTCCGACAACCGGAACACTGCCGCGAAGCGCTGCCCCTCTCCGTCAGTGGGGACGAGACCTCCTCAGTGCCCCGGCACCGGGTCAAGGCAGCGCCGCTTCGCAGCCCCGAGTCCCAGCACAGAGCCGAGTGATCCTCAGCGAACCGTTTTAGTCGGTGTGAGTGATGACAGCTCCGGCTTTCTCTCCGCCATGACGATCACCTGCCAAGGCGAGCGGCCAGTGGAATCTGACCCTCCAGAATTCCGAAGTCTTCGGAGACTTCGGAAGTCTCTGGGTACGAGAAGTCTG